>NZ_JARXHW010000034.1:0-44953 GCF_031127805.1 Thalassobacterium maritimum
CTAGTTTTCGGTTGATGTGAGAAGTTCGTCTAAGCGAATGGTGCGTTTCATTTCAGCTGACTTAGAAAGCGCGCTCAGCATTTTCATCAGTTGAACCGCTTGCTCTATGGAATTTTGTGGCTTTTTGTTTTGCTGGATGCATTCCACGAAATGCTTTGCCTGCGTAATCATCGGATTAATGCCTTCAAGTGCAGGATCCACTGGAAGCTGAGAGAGCTCAAAGTCTGTGGAGGAGCCAGTTATTAGCTTGCCGCCTACAATATCGATGCCGCCCTGAGTGCCACATATCTGGTTCACTTGCCATTCGTCTGAGTAATCGAGCTCGGGTTTCTTCCAACCTTTGGGCCCGACTTGATTCATCCCGAATGCAAAGCTGCCTTGAATGATTGCTTCATTTTCGAAGCGTATCCAAAAGAAAAAATTATCGTCTGCTGTGTATTGCTCGGGATCTGGAGCAAACTGCTTAAATGCGGGAGTCTCCGAAGCAGTTACTTCAACTGGAGTCGGATTGCCCATACAATACCAGAGTAGGTCAAGACCGTGGATGCCTAAGTCGATTAGGACGCCGCCCCCTTTTTCTTTGTTGGTTCGCCATGTGTCACCTCTTACTTGTGCCCCGCGCGTGCGTATCCATTTGGTTTCTCCAGCATATACATTACCCAGCTTGCCCGCTTGAATGCATTGCCTTGTGGCTTGTGCCACAGCGCTGAAGCGTGACTGCCGAATGAACATATACTGTTTGTCGCTGCGTTCGACCGCAGCGGCAATTTCGAGCATTTCCTCGTAATCATTGGCGGGTGGCTTGTCACAGAGCACATGTACATTGGCTGCTAAGCAGTCGAGCGTTGCTTGTTTGTGTAAGGAGGTTGGCAGCGTGATAACGACGGCATCCAGATCCTCATTTTTAAGCATTTCTCTGTAGTCAGTGTAGGCGCGTTTAAATCCGAAAAGTTCTTTAGCTGCTTGGCCGGATTCAGCATTGATATCAGCGAGTGCGGTGAATTCGATGCCAGGGATTGGGACCAGTTCGTCTGCTTCATTGGGGACCGCAAAGCCGCGTATGCCAAAGCGAGAGGGGCGTAGGCCCATAAAACCGATCTTAATTTTTGGAGTTGGAGTTTTCATTTTTTATGATGTTTGCGGTCAACGCCGCTTAGGGTATGCAAAGCTAATGGATAAAACTGTTTACTGTTAAGGGTAAGCTTCTGATAATAAGGGTAAAATTCTGATATGAAACTGAAACAGTGGAAAGTGTGGGATGTTCGCTCTGGAAGGGTTGGCTTGTTGCCCTATTTACAGGGTTTGATCGAAAATCACATCGAAATGGTCCGCGAAGGACGACAGGTTCTGAAGGTGATTGCAGAGCCTGCAGAGGTATCGGCAGGCTTAGTGATTAGCCAGCGACCTAAAATCTTTTTTCAGTTAGAGGGGAAGAACTTAGTTACTCATCCCAGTGGTGAAACAATAGTCAATGTCGGTGAGATCTTGATCATTCAGGCGAAGACACCACATTTGGAGAAACGCTTGTATAATCGTAGTCGCTACGCTCACATCTATACCAATCTCACTAATCAGCGCTATGTGTTTCATGCTTACACGCGTTGTGCCAATCCTTCGAGAAAGCAGTACAACATAGCAAATAGTTATATTGATCACCATAAGAATGCCTTTGTGCTACAGATGTTAAATGAACTATGTGAAAATGCCCTTAGGAATTCTGCATGTTTTACAGCTTTAAGTCAGAGTTTATTACAGAGTATCTTGTTGCAACTAATGCTGATATTGAAGCAACCGCACATCGGGGCGGGGGAGCACCCTATCATTCATAATTGTAAGCAATTGATCTATGAGCATCTGCAGGATGCCAATCTCTCCGTATCGCTGCTTGCCGAACATATGCAAATTAACCCTGATTATCTTTCACGTGTCTTTTCTAAATACTCTGAACAACGACTCGTGACTTATATTAGCGAATGTCGGGTTAATTTAGCCAAAGAGATTCTCAGCAATCTGAATGTGAGCGTCGAGGAGGCTTCGGCTTTGTCGGGCTTTACGGATCGTGGGTATTTTACCAAGGTCTTTAGTCGTATCGCAGGCATGACACCGACGCAGTTTAGGAAAAGTGTATGTGCAGTGTATATAGAAGGTCGGTCCCAACTTTGACTGCGTGCGCTCTGTTAAATGGCGGCGTAGCCTGTTCGGTAGCGTCCGGGAGGTATGCCAGTGTGTCGTTTAAACCAAGTGTTAAAATGAGCTGCATCGCTGAAGCCTAAAGAATAGGCGATGGATTTTTGTGTTTGTTCACTGTCGGCGAGGCGGGATCGAGCAAACTCTATTCGGCGACGCTCCCAGTGTTGTTGCAGGCTCATTTTCATCTCATGCTTAAAGAGTCGGTTTAGTTGTGCCATGCCTATCCCTAGTGTAGATAGAGATGCCTTGGGGAAGCCTGCATTTAATGGGGCGTCATTGAGTGTGCGAAGAGCACTTAGAATACGGGTGTCTCCAGGTTGCCGAGCGATCTGGTCTCCATTGGATAATCGTGCCGTGAGCCAGACTTGCAACCAATCTTGAAACACTCGTTGGAGTTGTGTGAATTGCCTGTAGTCGACACTTTGTCGTGCATATTCCTTATGCTTTTGGTTCGGGAAACTTTCTTTAAACATTTGCGCGAGTGAACCAGCAATTTCCTTCATGCGTGGTTGTTCGCAATCTTTAATGATTAAGGCTTGAGGGCTCGCTACGATATTCTCACCAGTCGGCCATTGACAGCTGAACTTGAGTGAGATGAGCGAGGCATCGGAGCTGAAATTTTGCTTGTGGCACTCTGCTGGTAGCAAAAGCCATTCGCCTGCATCCGCTCTGTATTCGCCTGACTTTCCACTGATAAGAACGCTTCCAGTGCGTATGAACCAAGCCCAATTTCTGCGCGTATGATCGCTATGCATTTGGCGTGAGCTTGAGGCTGGTCTGTGATCGTAGGCCCATATTAGTTCACTTTGTAAACTAGCCCAGTCGTGGAGTGAGAGTCGAATGTTCGAGAGCTTCATTTGTCAAAATCTGGAAAGGTTATGTTTATTTGGCGCAATGCATGAGGCTTGTAAGCCACAATAGTTCTCATTCTCGTATTGATATGGCGAAAAAAATGATACAACCGCAAGCTTCCTATGTTTTCGATTCCGCGGCCGCGGCTGAGAACGGAGATTTAACTGCGTGCTCGGAGGGGGCGGGGGATGAGGTTCAGGCCCGCGTTGGAGACATTGCACCGGCTGTCACCCATGATGGTTACCGTGGCGTTTGGTTTCGGCTAGGCTTTCATTTCGAATATGGTGATAAATATTCAGGTGGGCTTGGCACTTACACGGCTAACCACCAGCCCATGGCTCAATATGTAGCTGAGGTTGATAGAACTTATTTCGTATATGGTGGCACTCCTGCTGTAGATCAGCGTAAATTGATTATTTTCGTTTCTTACTACGATCATGCTACGGGGTTGCTGCCGCGCCCAGTGGCGCTTTATTTTGATCCCTCTGTCGATGATCCGCATGATAACGCCTGTCTTCATGTTGACTCACGAGGCTATGTTTGGGTCTTTAAAAGTGGGCGCGGACGTCGTCGTCCTGGCTTAATCTTCCGCTCTTGTGAGCCTTATGAGTTGTTGGAGTTTGAAAAAGTGGGGGTCCAGGAATTCACCTATCCCCAAATTTGGCAGGGAGAGGCGGGGCAAGAAATGTTCATGCTATTTACCAAATATTTTCCTGGTACCAAATATGGTCCAGCTCGACATCTATTTTGGAAACATAGTCAGGACGGGCGCCAGTGGAGTGAGGATCATCCTCTTGCTGAGTTTGGGGGGCATTATCAGACTAGTGGTCGTTGGCAAGGGCCGAGGGGGGAGACCAAGTTTGCCACTTTTTTTAATTACCACCCAGAGAGTCAGGTCGACCGTCGCACTAACGTATATTATGCGCAGACTACGAATTCTGGGCGTACGTGGACGACGGCAAGTGGAGAAGTATTAGACTTGCCGCTACGTCAGGCCGATAACTCGGCATTAATTTTGCCGTTGTTAGATCAGCAGCACTATATGTATACTTGTGACCTCAATTTTGACCAACACGGGCATCCTGTATTGCTCTTTATTGTCAGCCGTTCTGGTGAGCCGGGGCCTGCAGGTTCTCCGCGAGAATGGGTACTGATGCATTGGAATGGTTCCGATTGGGAGCGGCGAGTGATCACGCAATCCGATCATAATTATGATATGGGAAGCCTTCATATTGAGGGCAATGTCTGGCGCATTGTTGGCCCGACAGGTAAGGCCCCACAGCAGTGGGGGACTGGTGGGGAAATGGAGATGTGGCTGAGTTATGATGCCGGGCAGACTTGGTGTCGAGAGCGCGCGCTCACTGCCGAAAGTGCCTATAATCATTCCTATGCGAGACGGCCACTAGATGCGCACCCTGACTTTGCAGTATTTTGGGCCGATGGAGATGCTACTGAGATTTCTTGTTCGCGGCTATATTTCTCTAATCGTGATGGTTCTCGGGTTTATCGTCTGCCTTATAATATGGATGAGGCCTTTACTGCACCGGAAAGGGTGCGTTGACTGGGCTATTTGTAGCATTTTTTTTACGCTAATTGAGGGGGTGTCCTCATTGGTAATTGACTGCGATAGCTTGATGTATTCACATAGTAAGCGATAGTGGACCTAACCTTTATATATAAATAAGTGCTTATGAAATTTAAAACGACTTCACTTTTCGTCTTCGTATCTGCAGCGATCACGTTGCCAGTGACGGCGCAAAGCTACTTTACTGATTTTCCTGAAGCGGAGTCTAGTATGCCCAGTGACTGGGTGGTCCGCGCCAGTTCGGGGTTTGCGGTTGATAGCGGTGGCGATTTCCGGTTTACTGGAAGTGGTAACGGCTTGGCGGAGTATCGTCCCGATCCGGCCAACGGCTTTGACGCTTTGACTGATTATACCATCGAGGCCGATTTTCGTAAGAGTGCAGGTTCCAATTTTACTGGCGTGGTCGGCCGTAGCCAGTCTTCCGGCTTTAGTTTTTATATGGCCCGCTTAAACGGAGATAATATTATGCAGTTGTATGTCTTCGATGATGGAGTAGCCACTCAATTGGGAGGAGACGTTACGACCAGTGATGATTATTTGTCGGGTGAAACCTGGACCATTCGTATGATGTTTGCTGGTACGCAAATCTCGGCTGAACTTCTAGATGAATCGGATACTGTAGTGGGTTCAATCGTGCAGACAGATGCTACATGGAGTAGCGGCTATTCCGGTGTGCGTTCCAGTGAGCCTTCCGTTTACGAAAACTATTCGATCACGGTGCCAGAGCTTTCGTCTTTCTCTTTGATGATGGGGGGCATGGGCTTAGTGTTCAGCCTGGTGCGTCGCCGTCGTTAGGCTCTTTAAGTTTATATCATGAGGTAGACTTTCGCTGTGGCCACTCGTTGGCTGGAGCTGGTCGCAGATTTCAGAGCAGACATCAGTGCCATCGCTAGCTGTGCTGCGCCATTCTCTACCTTAGCTAGCCTATTAAGCTCGAAGGCTTGTTTTCTATGAAACAAGTCTTCGAGCTTTGCTGTCTTTATTGGCTCAAGAATATTTAATTTCCTGTTGAATAGGTTCACCAGTGCTCTGCTGGCATTCTTACCATTGGGCAGCAAGTTGATATTCAGAAATATAGATAGGAATACTCCAATTCATTGCCCCTTATGTTTAAAATTAAAACTACAGCGTTTTCGCTGTCCTTGATCGCATCGGTTCTTTCGGCTGAAAATATGCTAAGCAACAGTCAATTTGATGACTGGCAGGATGGTAAGCCGAGTGCTTGGACGATACGCTCGAAGCAGGAGTACTATGCTCGCGAGCAGGAAACAGATTCGGCAGCGAATCAAGTGTTTGGAGTTAAGGTGGTCAAGACCTCTGGGGGCTATGGTGAAGTGTTACAAAAGGTGCCCGTAGAAAAGAATACACGCTATCGTTTTACGGGGCGCGTTAAAGCGAGCATGAAGAGCAGCGCATTCTTTCAGATTAAGTTCTTTAGCAATGGCAAAGAAATGTCCCGTACGAACTTGAGCAGTAACAAGGGCAGCGATTGGAACGATGTTGAAAAAGTCTTTCAAACCGACGGTGCCGACGCCGTGGCTATCTTACTGCGCTGGAAGCAACAGCAGGAATATTTAGATAATGTCATCGCCTTTGATGATCTGACACTGGAAAAAGAGCCTCCGCTAGTCTACCAGGGGGAGGAAGTCGCACCCGTCGCGGTGCCCACCTTTAATTCGGTCGGGCTTTACTGGAAACCGACCGGAGGCACAGCCTCAAAGGCGGTCACAACTCACTATCGTGCGCAGGGAAGTAGCGAGTGGAAAGAAGCACTCCCGTTGTGGTTCGATGCAAATGAGCATCCTGCGCCCTATGATCGGCATACTGCGGAGTATCGTGGCAGTATTGTGGGACTGGATGCGGGCACTAGCTATCAAGTGAAGCTCAGCTTGGACGGCGGTGCGGAACGTGTCTTTAATTTTGTTACCTGGTCGGAGGATTTTAAGATCGCTCGCACTGTGGAGTTGCCGCCCGCCATGGGGGAGATGCATCGCATTACTGAGGGTGGCAGTGAAGAAGAGGGCTATGTGCTGTATGTGCCGCAAGGAGGGGCGGATGCGGTTTGGGACGCGCAAAATGCGGCGGATTGCAACCTTAAGGTTGAGGCACCTTGGGTGATCGTTCGTGGCTTTACCCTACGTGGAGGTAAGAATCATGGCATTGTGCTGGGCGACGTTCAGAACGTGGTGATTGAGGATTGTGATATTAGCGGTTGGGGCGCGACACGTGGAAACGGGCAGGCGTATAATTTAAACTCAGCGATTTATAGCGGCTCGAAAAGCTTGAAGCGTATTGTGGTTCAAAATTGTGAGCTCCACCATCCACGCAGCGACAGTAATTCATGGAAGGAGAAACGTCCTGGCACTAATAGCTCACACCCGGAAGGGCCCCAAGGCATTACGTTTAAGGGCGGCAAGGGAGAATTCGTGATTCGTAATAACCGAATTTATTCTGACATGGACCACATGTTTAATGATGGCATGGGAGAGACCAGTAATTTTGGCTATGGCGGCTTTCCGAATCGGGACAGTGACATTTACAATAATTTTGTTTCGCACTGCTGGGATGACGGTCTCGAAATCGAAGGTGCCGATATCAATGTCCGCGTTTGGAACAATTATATTGATATGACCTATGGCGCGATTGGGGCTGCGGCGCCAAGCACGGGGCCCGTTTACTTCTTCCGCAATGTATATGGCGTCTCACGCAAGCATTCAGGAACGGATAGTAATTCCTACCGTGGTCATTATCTGGTCAAGTTGGGCAATGAAAAGCCACATTATACACGCGGCCGCATGTTTATCTTCCATAACACTGCATTGCAGCCACCTGCGTTTGAAGCAAATAGCGAGATCAAATCGAGTGGGGCGCAATCAGGGATCGTCTTTACTTCCAGTAAGAAGACCCAGCAAAACATGACGACTCGTAACAACATCATTCAGACACGGAAGAGCGGTGACTGGGCGATCTTAGATCAGAAATACACTTATTCGAACGATTTTGATTACGACTTTTATCAAGGTAAGGTTCGGGCTAAAGAAGGGTCTGAGAAAAATGCAATCATTGGCACACCTGTATACGAACGTGCGCCTGATGGGAGACTTTGGTTAGCGCCGGGGACACCTGGGCATGATGCTGCCGTGCGGATTCCTAATTTTAACGATGACTACGTAGGAACTGGACCCGACATGGGCGCAATTGAGACTGGCAGCACGCAAGCGAAGCCTACGACGTGGCCCGTGTTTCCTGAGAATTACGATCCTAGCCAAAATTCGAATTTGTAGTTTTCTAAATATTTACGATTCCGTAAATATTTTACAACGTCCTTAGGCATCCCCCAATGCCAACGGATTTCATATTGATGACCCGCAGCCATGACCCCCTTGTTATTGATACCAACTAGACCCTCTCTCTCAAAAAAAACTTCATGTGCTAGATCTCGAGACTCTCAGCAGGGGTTCGCCTTGATTATTTCGATGGGATTGATGGCCTTTGTTTTGTTGTTAGTCCTTTCGATTTATACTTTATTAGAGGTGGAGGCTAGGGCCTCCGGTCAATCTCAGGCACAGACGTTGGCGCGTCAGAATGCTTATTTAGGAGTGTTGACGGCGGTAGGCGAACTGCAACAGGCTTTGGGACCTGATTCCAGGATCACAGCCCGATCCGATATTTTTGCTGGTAGCGAAGCTTTAGCAGAGGATAGTGAGGTCGATCAACTTTACTGGATGGGTGTTTGGAATGCTAATAACCCGGATGGCAGTGTAAAAACTACCGAGGACTATAAAGCTTGGAATGCCTTAACGCCGGAAGAGCGAATTGCGCAAGGCCGCTGGGTGGTGAGTGGCAATGCGGGCAAAGAGCCGACCGACGAGGATTATTGGACACCGCTGCAGGCGATGCCTGAAGATGGCACGACCGTAGTGCTGGCTGAAGCGGCTGAAGACTTCGACGTCGACGCGGTTCGTGTGCCCAAGGTGTCGGTAGGCTCTGGAGCGCAAAAAGGGAATTTCGCCTACTGGGTGAGCGATGACAGTGCCAAGGCGCTTGTGAATGTGATTGATCCGAATGCAGTTGATCCGGATGTTGAGCTGGATGATCTCAATCGCTCATTTCAACTGGCGAATCGCAATGCCATCGAAGTGGTCAGCAAATTGGAAAATTATACGCCGAATGATGTATCCTTAGAATATTTGTATGATCTGAATTATGGATACGGGAAGTGGATTTCAGATCCATCCGAAGACAGTGTTAGTGTGCGTCGCGGGCTCTTTCACGACCTGGCAACTTGGTCGAAGGGGCTGCTGGTGGATGTGAAGGACGGTGCGCTGAAGCGCGACCTAACCCAAGCCTTTGAAATTCACAATTCATTTGTTGAGCACTTTACGGATACGGCCTTTGGCACACAACTGGCCTCGGATCAAGAGGCTGCCGATCCGATGACGCCGGAGCCTTACTACTTTATTGAAGACCCCATCATCCAGAACGGGAGCCCGAATTGGGCCATTCTGCGCGATTATTATCGGCAATACTGGCAGGGGGATGATGGTTCTGATTGGACGAATAAGTTGAGTTTTACTGGTGTTATCAGATACCTCGAAGATGGGTCTAAAGTTTGGAAGTATTTGCCGCGTCGACTCAGTAGTATGCCTTACTCTGATCCACGTATCAGTGATACTTTACCCTATCAGTATGTTGATGACGATGGAGAAGATACCAGTAATAGAGAAGGGGATAATTATCAACAGACGAGTTGGTTGACTCCAGTCGTTTCTCAGATTCGAATTTCGCATGCGTTGGAGGTGGTTAGTTCCGGCTCTCCGGATCAGCCAGATGTGCTAGCTTTGTCTTTCCGCCCGCTTTTCAGTCTATATAACCCTTACAATGTGAGGTTGAATGGGAATGATTTTGGATTCAAGTCAACCATTAATCCGCGAATAACATTAACGCTGGGGCTTGAGGAGGGAGCGAGAACTGTAGAGTTTTACCAATCAGAGTTACATGATGCGAACATGCAGGGAACCTTCACAGTTACTTTTGGTGATTTTCCAGACAATGGTTTGTTTCCTGGTGCTGTGATCCATGAGGGCTTCGGTGGCTCCACCTTTGCGACTAAGGCTGGTGATAATAATGCAGACACGAATTATACCACAACCACTTGGACTCAACTCGGTGGACGTCTTTTTGCTCTCAGCGATTTTGGTGACCGCTCGCCTGAAGATGCTGATGAGAATGGGCCAGTATCGTATGAGGAAGCCAGTGAGTGGAAGAGAGGGCAAAACGCCGGAAAACAAAATTCGGAACATCCGCGCTGGGGCTTAACGGAAGATGAAAGAGAGTGGATTCGCTTAGCTGTTGCACAAGACGCATCGATAAGTGTTAGAATCGATTATGATAGTTTTGGCTATATACGTTTATATACGAATTCTCCGGAGGCAGGTTATGGTTTTAATCGGATCGTCGATCTTTGGCGTCCCGGCGGGACAGATCAGCCGGAAACATTCTCTACAAGTTTTACCAGTATCTCACTTGCTACCGTGCAGGATTCATTTGAAACGCTGGAATTTGCTCTGCGCACCACAGAACGTATGGACGGTCCTGTATCGGATTTAGAACCAATACGCAATCTTGTCGATACGAATATCCGTTCCATTTTTAGTCATTCAATGTGGGACGGCCAAGAGAACTATAGCCGCTATTTAAGTTTATACGATGGTTCTGCTCTTGGAAGCAATCAACAGGAACCTCAAAGCTATACTGATAGTAGACTTACACGTAATAACAAAAAATCAAAACTCGGTTACTTCGGACGTAGCGTCAATCCTGAGCCTTATGGTCAGAAATCTGTCATCCTTTTTGAGAAGCCTCGTGGGCCGCTATTGAGCTTAGGCCAAATGCAGCACGCAAATTTAGGACGTTATCACTTCGACCCGACTTATATGCTTGGAAATTCCTATGCGAGTTTACGTATTCCCATGGATGAATTTCGCGTTTCTGGTTTCGGTGGTGTTGATGATTTAACCTTTTTTGATTCGTCCTACCTCGTGAATGAGCGCGTATGGGATGGCTTCTTCTTCTCAACGCTGGAAATTCCCAAAGAAACCGATGATCGTAACGATTTGCTGGAGGAGCTCGCAGCGCCGGATGCGGACCTTTCCGAATACACCCTCAACCCGCGAATGGAATTTATTGACTCCGCGCTCAGTGCTCAGGAGCGCTATAACCGAATCGTGGTCGAAGACTCCGCAGATGACAACTTTAAGTCGGCCATCTATCGCCCGGCCTCGGAGATGTGGGTCAACGGCGCATTCAACGTGAACTCCACGTCGGTCGAAGCGTGGAAGGCTGTGCTTTCCAGTAGTCAGGGGCTTCGCTTCCCGATCTACGAGCCGATGAATTCACACGAAATCATAACGGAAGATGATGTGAGCTTCTCTCGGTTTAGTCGTCCCTTTAATCATGGTTTCAAATCGGGTGATACCTCAACCGAAGAGGGGGTCTGGAGCGGATACCGAAAGCTCAGTTCCGAGGAAGTCACCGATCTCGCGGAATCCATCGTGGAGCAAATCAAGGCGCGCGGTCCGTTTCTCAGTTTGGCTTCATTTGTCAATCGCCGCCTGAGCAATGATGAGCTCGGCAAGAAAGGTGCCTTGCAAGCGGCCTTGGACGATCCGACACTGGGCAGCGACGCAAGCTTGGCGGTCAATTATTTCAGCGATCAACACGTTGAATTGGGCAGTGAGGATGTGGAACCATTTACTGAATTTACGAGTCTGTTGTCTGAGAATCTTGCGGATACGGATACAACGATCATGGGCTTGCCTGGCTATGTTTTGCAGTCGGATATTTTACAGCAAATCGGTTCGTTTCTGACGGTGCGTTCTGATACTTTTACCATTCGTGCCTATGGCGATGTGGTGAATCCTGTGACGAATGAAGTGACCAGCCGTGTCCTCTGTGAAGCCAAAGTGCAGCGCGTACCTACTCCCGTTGAAGCGGGTGCGACGGGGACTGATGAAATGGATGAACTCATTCAGCCGTCGAGTCCCTTTGGTAGGCGCTTACAGATTGTGTCGATTAAGTGGCTGAACGAAGATGAAATTTAATTGTATGAATATTAGAGCGTTTTTTTTGTGTGTCGGAGCGAGTGCTTTATTGCTAGGTAGTTTATTCGGGCAAGATGCAAAGAATATAAATTCTCAGTTTTCGGTACTGAGTTGGAAGCGGACCATTCATGATCTTTATTATGAAAGTGCCAGTGGCGAAGAATTTAAGTTTTTTGCGCCCAATGGATCTCCCTCGCAAGTCTATGATTATATGGGGCCAGCGCCTTTAAATTTTTATAAGTATAAGGGGGTCGACGAGGCCGGCAACCCACTGCGAAAGGTGGTGGCGAGCTACTCGCCTAAGGCAGGCGATCAACATTTGCTACTCTTTATACCCGACCCCAAAAGTCGAACGGAAGAGCGTTACCGCCTTTTACCCTTAGATTATTCCCCTGAGAGTATTGCTGAAGGAACGTATCGTTTTTTTAACTTAGCAAGTTACCCTGTTTATATCCGTTTTGGAGATGAGACATTTAAGGTGAATGCCGGGCGTTCCGAATCAATTCGCTCGGATCCGTCCGTTGCGGACGGGCTTGATGTGGCCATGGCCTTACAGGTGAGTGAAGAGCCGAATAGCGCCAAGGTGGTATACTCGGCTGGTTGGACTCTGAAGTCGGGGCGTTCTGCGCTTGTCTTTATTACGAATGACCGTGGAATCAAAGGTCGTATCGACGTTAAACGAATCTATTTTTAAGTATGCAATCCCCGAAGACCTTATTTCGTTTCTTTTTTAGTATCAGCCTCTGTCTTAGCTTATGCACGCTTGCTTTGGGTACACCGGCAGATTTAGGTCATAGGACTACCGTCTACATGGTCGGTGATTCGACCATGGCGAATAAGAGCAATCCGGAGCAAAATCCAGAGTATGGCTGGGGGCAGGTCTTGCAGGATTATCTCGCCACTGAAGTTGTCGTGCGCAATCACGCCTCAGGGGGGCGTAGCACGCGTAGTTTTGTGGCCGAAGGTCGCTGGGAGCGTGTGATTGAATCGGTTCAGCCCGGGGATTGGGTGATCATTCAGTTCGGGCACAACGATCAAAAAAAGAAAAAGCCCGAGCTCTATACCGATCCGGCCACCGACTATCGTGACTTCCTAAAAAAGTTTGTTGAAGAGACCCGCGCAAAAGGGGGAAAGCCCATTTTAGCGACATCGATCTACCGTCGTTATTTTCGTGACGGACAGGCGAAGAGTTCATTGGGCGGCTATCCCCAAGCGACGCGCGAGGTGGCAGCCGAGCTAGAGGTGCCGATGGTCGATTTACATCAGTTGACTGGTGACCTGCTCAATGAATATGGCGAAGCAGGATCGAAAGCGCTCTTTCTACATTACGAGGCTGGTGAGCATCCATATTATCCCAATGGAAAACGCGATAACAGCCATCTCTCGGAGGAAGGGGCACGCGCCGTGGCCGCCTTGTTTGTCGAAGAAGTTGTCAACTTGCAGATTGATTTTCCTGCTCAAGAAACGCAAGCAGCTGCGAAGTAGAATTTAATTTACAGAGGCTTCATTTATTAAGACCAGTTGGACGTTAGAATGCCGTGGTCTTCAGCTGTGAAGCCCCTACGGTTTGGGGCCTAAGGTCGAGCCTTCTACCCATTCACCTTCCATTAGAATCGCTTTGGGCGCCTGTGGAATGCCGCGTTCATTACGGTGAATTTGAGCGACCACCAGATCGACGGCACTTGCGCCTAAGTCGTTGAAGGGTTGTTTCACTCCCGAACATTGTAGATCTTCCGCTTTCCAACTGAGAGTCGCGTAGCCGATTTGATCCATGGGCAGGCCTGCCTCGATCAGTGTGTGATAGCGGTGCCCATAGTCACCAATGATGGCATCTGGTTGGAATGCTTGATACCAAGCGGAGTAATCTTGCGCATTCCAAGTGCCACATGTCTGGTAAGCCACTCTGGGGTCCAAGCCGGCTTGACTGCAATGATGTTGAAAGACCATGATCGTGGCGTGATCCGCACGGGTTTCCCACTCAGTGGAACCAATCAGTAAGCCGATCTTACGATAACCACGTGCGATCACTTCATCTAAAACCTTTTGAATGATGTGGTAGTGATGCGACATGGTGTAGTGCAGCGTGGGGCGGCTCAAGGATCGGCCAATCGTGGCCATCGCAAAATCGTCCCAAGGGAAGCTTGGCTGTAGGTTGGTGTTTCGAATGGGGCAGATGATCGCACCGCGCACACCGCGCGATTTCAGAATGCGCGAGAGTACCTCGGGCTCGGTGTGGCTCGCATCGAGATGGTAGCGACTCATTTCGTAGCCCATCTCCTGCGCGCGCTTACGACTGCCCGCTTCGATCTCTTGCAATGAATCCGGTAGCGTTTCATTCACCTTATACGTGACGACCCACGCAATGTTGGCATTTTGTTCGACCCGTTTTTTGCGCACGCCCGCCATTAAGGTCTGAATCATGGGATTGGGGCGGTAGCCGAGCTTTTCCGCGGCTGCTTTCACCTTCTTCGCTGTTTCTTCGCTGCTGCGGCCCGTTCCCCGCAGGACCCGAGAGACTGTCATCTTGGACACCCCGACGGCTTGCGCGATGTCCTCTAGCGTGGGTGTGTGACTTTGGGGCTTTTTCACTGAGTGACTCGTATTTTTCTCGCGACGCAGTGCAAGGTGAATTGGGGTGGAGGTCCGCCTTTAGGCGGTGTATCTGTATGGCTCATTCGCCTGCCTTCGGTAAGCTCCTTCGCAGTCAGGCTGGATATCATTCTGTGCATGCGGTGCCACGTGATTATTTTCTACTTTTCACGACCTTCGCGGGAATGCCGACTGCGATGGACATCGGAGGAATGTCTTTGGTCACGACAGAGCCGCCGCCAATGACGCTTCCGTGGCCGATGGTAATGCCTCCAGTTAGATTTACGCGTCCGCCGATCCAGACGTCGTCAGCGATCGTGATCGGGGCGTGGCTGAGGCCTTGGTCGTGGATAGCTTGATGTGGATCGGAGAAGTTGTGATTGGCGGCGATCATCATGCCGTGGGAAGCAATACGTACTTTGTCGCCAATGGTAACTTGGCCGGTGGGGGACTCGATACTTCCGTAGCCAGTGATAATTGTGTAGGGCTGCACCGAGCAGTGGTCACCAAAACGAACGTTGCCTTGAATGATGGCACCGTCAGCAACGACGCAATTTTCTCCGAAGTGGATCGCACCGTTACGCGGACTGATTTTCGCGCCTGGGTGGATGCGGGTGCTCTTGGGCAACGTGACATTGCGGTGGCGTAGGGCCAAGCGACGTCCGCACCAATACAGTAAGCGTTCGCGCCAGTTACTGGGGGCAGTGGGGTGACTCATGCCCCCGTCCAATAGATTCCAGAGGCTCATGATTCACTCATTACCTTTGCACGTTCCGGGCTGAGTGCGGTCTCGGGGGATTGGCCGGCTGTGAAGCGTTCCAGTTCATCGGCTACATATTTCCAACGCTCCTCAAATTCACGTGGTGCGTTGGCGCGGTGCGGTGCGATCAGGTAGCGGTCGTTCTTGCGTAGCGGACTATCGTCTTCGAGAGGTTCATTTTCGAAGACGTCGAGCGCCAGATAGATGTTCTTGCGTTCGGCGACTTCGATCATTTCTGCCTGATGAACCATTTTGCCACGTGCGATATTGATGAATAGCGCTTCCTCGGCCATCGCTTCGAAATGCTGCGCGCGAATCATGTGGTGCGTCTGGGGATTATAACCGCCGGCTAAGATGATGACTTCGCACTCAGCAAAGACCGATTCCAGTGATACTGCCTTTTGGTAGCCAGCTGCTTGCAAGTCCGCCTCGCTTGCGTGTTGCGAGTGTATTTGAATGTTCGGAGTGAAGTTTTTGAATAGTTCCGCGATGCCTTGGCCGATCCAACCGAATCCGATCACACCGACTTTGCGATTGTGTAGGATACGAGTGCGGCCGAATTTTGCCCGCGGCCAAGCTTCGCCGCTGCGCATGTAGTGGTGGTAGTTGGAGATTTGTGTGAGTGCACTAAGGGCTAAGCCCAAAGTGTATTCAGCCATGGGGCGAATGCGAGTTGGCCCCGTATGGATCACGCAGATTCCTTTCTCTAAGGCATAGAGTTCATCGATGTTTTGACGCACACCTCCGTAGGTACTACCGATCAGTTTTAACTGCGGCAGCGCATCGATGACCGCTTGAGTCACCAGCATTTGAGCCGTGTAGGGGACGATGATCATTTCCGCGCCTTCAGCGGCCGCCAATAGTTTCTCGGGGCTGTCGGCTTCGGGAGCTTCGATGATTTCGCCTAGCGGCTCAATGCGCTGTCGTGCTTCAGGGTCTGCGATGTTGCAGGCAAATAAAATTTTCATTAGGATTCAATGCTCGGTGCTTGGAGTTCGACGAGAGTGGCAAAATCATCCGGCAAGCTATTGCATAGGACTCGATCGCCAGTATGGTTAAAGACGGGATGGTGGCAAACGCGCAGCGGATTGCGGCCGGATGCTTCGGAGGCGCCGACGAATTTAGGCAGTGCGACACTTTGTATTGTTTGGCCGCTTTGCCTCGAAATGAATACGACATTGCCGCCGCTTGCGCTGCCTTCGTCGGTCACGATTAAGTCGTGGTTGGCGGGACTGGTCGAGGGGTGTCCGCCGCTGGCATGCGCACAAATCTTGCGATAGCCAGTGCCATCGTAACGAATCTCGGCTAGGCAGATTTTACTGGAATCATCCGGGTCCGGGCCGTAGCCAATCAGGTGTTCGTCGTCGGCTTGCCAAGCCCAGTGCACGCCGCGTCGATCGAAGCTTAGGTCGATGGCCATGTGGATGTTTTTTAAGTCACGGTCGGCTGTAAAGATGGACGTGATCTTGGGCTCCTGGCGCGATCGATCCACGCAATGGTTACCAAAGAAGAATAAGCAGCGTGTGCCGCTGCGATTCCAGCGAACACAATAGGTCATCAAAGTGAGCCCCTCGTCCGGGCCTAACCGCGCCTGGATGGCTTGGTCGGCTTGCAGGATTTGATCCCGTAGCGGGTGTTGTTCCAAAATCGCCTGGGTGCTGAGTATCAATTCAGTTTGCTGCGCTTGGAAATCGATTTTTGAGATACCGTGTTTTGTTCTCGCTTGAAAGGGGACACGGCACAATTCCGGATTATATGAATGGCCCCCATAACCAGCGGCATACAGCATGCCATGGTCGCAGGAGATTGCGGGCTCGCCGCAGGGGGGGATGCCTTCGATGTCGCCATCGACTTCGATCGACTCGCCCGTCTCCAGATGGTAGCGAGTGGTGCGCGGAGCTTCCAGGCTGCCGCTTTGGAAGTAGATCATTTTAGAGTCCGGTGACCAACTTTGCCAGAGGCCCGTGTGCCAGAAACTCGGCTGGATCGGCACAGCACCTATGCGTTGCAGCTGCTCCCCTTGGGCTGACAAAACAATGACTTCAGCCACATTTTGTTCCAAGTCCGCCCCCGCGATCAGGATGCGACCTGAACCGTCCGGGGCATAAGGACAGAGGCTATAGTAGGCGTGAACACACCAGCGTTGGGGTACCGGAAACATTGTATATTCAGGTTTATCGGCCCATCCAGCCGCCGTCGACGAGCAGGGTGGTGCCGTGGACGTATTGGGCGGCGTCCGAAGCGAGAAAGACGGCGGGCCCTTTGAAGTCTTCGGGTGTGCCCCAGCGACCGGCGGGGATGCGTTCCAGAATTTGGCGGCTGCGGGTTTGGTCATTGCGCAGGGCTTCGGTGTTGTCGGTGGCGATGTATCCCGGAGCGATGGCGTTAACGTTGACGCCCTTGCCGGCCCATTCATTTGCTAAGGCTTTGGTTAGTTGGCCGATGGCCCCCTTGCTGGCAGCGTACCCCGGTACGGTGATGCCGCCTTGAAAAGTCAGCAGGGAGGCGGTGAAGATGATTTTACCCTGGCCACGAGCCACCATTTCCTTGCCGATTTCTCGACTTAAAATGAACTGTGCGCTCTGGTTGATTTCAATCACTTGATCCCAATATTCATCGGAGTGTTCGACTGCGGGCTGACGGAGGATGGTGCCCGCATTGTTGACTAGAATATCAATTTTCGGGTGATCCGCTTTGACCTGCGCGATGAATGCCTTGAGTGCGGCACGGTCGCCAAAGTCGCAAGTGTAGGCGCTGAATGCACGGCCTAGTGCTGTGACGCGCTTTTCGACTTCGCTACCGGACTGTTCCAAACTGGCGCTAACGCCGATTATATTGGCGCCTGCTTCGGCAAGTGCTTCAGCGATGGCGAGGCCAATGCCGCGCTTGCAGCCCGTGACGAGGGCAGTTTTTCCAGTGAGATCGAAGGAGTTTTGTACGTTCATGAGAGGTATTTTAAAGGATCAATATGGCCTTAGCTTTTGAGCAAAGGTTGGAGTTTTTGAGCGAGATTGTGAGCCATCAAAGCTTGGCCGCTACGGGTGGGATGTAGCAAATCGGCAGAGAGTAGCGTGTAGTCGTTCAAGATTTCGGTGCCCTCGAATAAGTGTAGCTTGGGATCTTGCGCGTCGGCGACGAGTGTTCGTAAGGTGTTATCGAATGCAGCCTGACGCTCTGCGCTCTCATTGCCGGGATGGTTGGTATAATGCTGGTTATTCGTGAAACAGGTAATCAGCGCGATCGGAGTTTGTGGGTTGGCTTCACGCAAGCGGGCAACGAGATTGTGGGCGCGCTTACTGAATACTTCGTTGGTGAAACTGCCGCGCATGTTTACGCCGAGCTCGGCGGTGATGACGTCGACTTTCTTCTCAGCTGCGAACTCGGCCAAGTAATCGGCCGCGGCCGCGTCGGCATGGCAGGAACCCGACAGCCCTTTGCCATAGACATTACAATGGAGCAGACGCGCGGCGTGAAAAGGGTAGCCTTCGAGCGAGGAATGTGTGATGGACGATCCATAGGCCAACCAATGAATGCGAGGCGTTTCCTCAGCGGTCGGTACGCGTATGTCAGCGCCAAAGCTGTCAATGCGGTGTAGCGAGCAGTTCCCTCGTCCGAAAACGATACGCCAAACGTCGGGTGCGAAGCCTCCGGAGTGAAGCACGTCGGCCTGCGAGCGGCTAAAAGCTTCGGGTGTGTCCAGTAGCAGCGGTGTGGGTATGCCAACGCTTAAGCGATGACGTCCAATTTCAAAAGAGCCGCGGTAAATCGAAATTTCAGTGCCGAAGTTTTCGCAGCTGAGTGTCACGCGCAGTGAAGGCGCTGCACTCACGAAGCGGATTTCGGCACCACAGGAGTCCATACCAAGCATGCGGGCGCGGTCGTTTAGTTGATGCCGCACGGCTTCCGGATAGCGCGCGATCTGGTAGCTGCCATCGCTTCTGGCTTCTGCGTGTGCGTTGTGAAATTCGATGGAGTCGATGGGGATGTCTGGAGTCATAACTATGATTGGCAATCGATTAAAATTTTCATGGCGTTAGGACTGCTGTCAAGGTTTTCGAAGGCCGCTTGAATTTGATCCAATGGTTCCACGCGTGTGATCATTTTGTCCAAAGGTAATGCTTTTTCTGCGATCAATTGTAATGCTTGCTCATAGTCCTCCGGCTCATACACACGCGCGCCACAAAGTTTGAGCTCTTTCCAGAAAAACTGGAACAAGTTTAATTCAACCGGCTGCGGGTAAATTGCGACCACCACGATGCGGCCACGAATCGCGAGCACATCGGTCATTGAAGCGGCGGCGGCTTTGGCACCGGAAACCTCAAAGACGATATCTGCGCCAGCACCGTCGCTGCGTTCGCGGCAGAGTTCGGCCAGGTCGGTTTCGATCGGGCTGACCGCTTCGAAGCCGAGCTCGCGCGCAAAGGAGAGTCGGTTTTGGTTGACCTCGGACAGAATGACACGGGCCCCCGCTGCACGAGCCACCATCGCGACCAGCATGCCAATGGGGCCGCCTCCGATGACGACAGCTAGTTCACCAGACTGCACTTCGCCCAGGCGCACGTCGTGGCAAGCCACTGCCAGTGGCTCGGTCAGTGCCGCCAATTGTAGGTCGACTCCTTGAGGAGCCTTGTGGACGGCAAAGGCCGGCACGGTCCAGGAGTTTTGAAAAGCACCCGGTGAGTCGATTCCGATGAACTTTAAGTCACGACAGATGTGGCTATGGCCACGGTCGGCGGCGGTTTCCGCGCGATTGTCGAGCGGGCGCACCACGACGGGATCGCCGATCGCAAAGCCTTCCACATTTGAGCCTAACTCTGCGACGGTGCCCGACATCTCGTGGCCGATCACTTGCGGTGGCTTGACTCGTGCGTCCATCGCGCCGTGGTAAATGTGCGTATCCGTTCCGCAAATACCAACATAGGCGACGTTGAGGCGAATTTCATCCGGGCCCGGCGTGACCGGATCCACGGATTGAATGCGGAATGTTTGATTACCTTCGTAGAGGGCTGCTTTCATAATTTGTAGCGTTGATTGCTCGGGTAGTCGCGAATGGTGCTAACTTCGGGCTTTGAATGATGTTTCGTAAAATTGGGGCGATTAAGTAGCTACGTGCTTTAGCCGCAGTTCCGAGTGTCATTGCGGGAATTGGACGACCGTGGGCTGAAGCACTGCGCTACAATGGAGTCTGATTAAGTTCGTGTCAGTTGCCAGTTTCCTTGTTCTTGAGAAATGTGATAGCGGGTGTTGGAGACGGTTTCACAGAGTGTGAAGCCTTCGGCATCCACTGTGCCGGATAGTTTCCAGTTGATCTTTGCACCTGGGCTTTCCAGGGCAGTGCCGGTTTCGTCGCAGCGCAGGTGCCAGCCTGTAATGGGGCCATAGCTGTCTAAGCAGATCGCATGTGTGACGGTGCGTTTGAGTGCGGGTTCGGCTTCACTCCATGTGATGAGTTGCCCGCTGTTAGCCTTGCCCTCGCCGAGTTGATTCGGGAGCGGGTGGTAGGCGTCGTGCACATAGGAGGCAACGGGGCTTTGCATTTTATGGCCTCCGAGATGAAAGAGCTTCATGCCTGCATTAGCGCGGCGTGCGACTAAGCGGTCGGGGTGCACCGGCTTTAGCTCGAGTGCATCGTCGCGATTATTGAGTAGCCAGTTCCAGTGAGTGCGCACTGGACGGCTGGCTTCGATGTGATCGACGACGAAGAGCGCATGGCTGCCGCATTGAAACCAGAAGCGCGTGAACTGCTGGATCGGGTCGCCATAGAGCGCGCCAACTTCAGATGCGACCACAGAAACTTCACCCTCGCGGGCGACCAATAAGCGCTCGCCACCGCGAGTTACGAGCGGACCAGCTTTTTTCGTTTTCGGGTCATATTGACGGCGCAACCACTTGGACTGCACGATACTATTGCCTGCTTCGCTGAAGGTGCAGGTGTTATGCGTATTGGTGGCAGTTTCGATGCCGTGCACTAGTCCGCGGTAGCAGCTGTGGCCAGGGTCGACTAGCAAGCGTTCATTATTATGCACGAGAATAAAACTATTCAAATCTCCGTGCAAGTGACCCGGCGCGTGGAGTCCTTGGTCCGCACCGTGGATGGCCAGCACCGTGCGGCCGCCACGCGAGGCCCAGTCGTCGCGCACCAGTACATCGCCGCAGCTGTAGGCATCCGTGAGCGGAAGCTCCGCTGCTTCCGGGCTGATCGGGGCACAGGCTTGCGCGAACAGTGGCAGCGTGAGAAAGCCAAAATCGTTGATGAAGCCGAAGCTGGCTTGATCGTGCGGGCCTTGTTGAAAAGTGGGCAGATAGAGCGTATCAAACAACCAGCGCGCCAGCCCAGCTTCTGTGGGGTGGCTCTCTTTGGCGCGGGCGGCTACGTGCAAGAGAAAGTCACCGGAGGCGCGATACATGGCTGCGCTGTCATTGAAATTCGCGCTGCGTGGGCGCGGGTGGATGCCCCAGCCTTGTAGCGGTTTTTTGTAAAAGAGCGAAGCCACGTCCCAGCGCGGCTTTTTAACATAAGGATCGAGCGGTAGCTCGGCATCCAGGTTCGGGCTGTGGCGCACGATGGCCTCGCGAGCCAACATCAAAGTATAGCCGGTGTAGTTGCCATACTGTAGTGACTCCGAGTAACTGCCGTCTTTTTGAAAGACTTCGATGTCACGTTGAAAGCCTGCGGTGGCTTCTTCGAGTGCTTCGCGATCGTCGAGCACCGCCGCGGCTGTTGCGACCCCCGCATTGAGCACGCAGCGCCAGTTGTTTAAATGCGTGGCTTTGTCGATCCAGCGTTGGCAAAGAGCGATGCCTTTTTCGCGGAGTGCGCTGCGAATTTCGTCTAGTTCGCTGGGCTCAAACAGGTCGGCCGCTAAGTCCAGCACCACGGCCACGCTCCAAGTCAGGTGTGCGGTTTCCAAGTGCCCGATCGGAGGCTGAGCTTTCTGATCGCGAAAGGGCGGGCCAACCCAATCAGAGACCGGGCGACGCACAATTTCCAAGGTGCAACTGCGTAACCAGCATCCCAGTGCCTCCGATGGCTTGAGCGCGTGCACCATGGCCGCGTCGGTTAAGTATTCGGACGCACAATGCCACCAGTGCACTGTCGTTTGGGCATCGATCAGGCCAGGAGTGCTGGCTCGTTTTTCGACACGACTGATCAGTGCCCAGTAAATAGAGGAGAGCGGGTCCTCGTGACGGAGCTGGTGGAATGCAGCGCGTTCGCTGTCGCTTAAAAATAGAGGCATTGTGCGGGGTGGCAGCGGGTTTATTTCTTCAGAAAAGTAAAGGACTCGAAGCTGACTTCATGCATCACTACATGTGTAGGGAGTGAGAAGACAAATTCGATCACTTCGGCGACATCGGAGGCCTGCATAAACTTTTCACGCGGCACAGGACGGTCGCCCCAGAAGCCATCGGTATCGACGGGGCCCGGTTTGAAATTGGTGACGCGCACATTTTTAGACATCGCTTGTAGGCCCAGACCTTGACCCAACATCGCGGCCGCTGCTTTGGCGGCACAGTAAACCGGCGCATTGGGATTGGCGCGTGAAGCCGCTTGTGAGCTGACAAAAGTCAACATTGGATCGCGCTCAGGCTGGGTGATGGGCAAGTAGTATTTCGCGGAGAGGAAGAGGCCCTTCAGATTGACGTCCACGATTTGGTCGTAGTCGCTCAAATCCATGTCAGTGACGGGGGCGGCAATCGACATGCCCGGCAGATAGAGCAGAATGTCGGCATGACCAAAGCTGTCGCTGACCGATTTGTAGAAGCTCGCGACCGACGCCTCGTCGATGACGTCGAGCGCTTGCGCACTCACTGTGCCGGCACCCGCTGCACGTGCGCTATCGGCTAAGCTGTCGAGTGCGGATTGATTACGGCCGCCTAGGGCTAGGTTGGCGCCATGCTTGGCAAGTTTAGATACGACGGCTTGGCCGATGCCACCTGTTGCGCCGATTAGGACGATAGTCTTGTCTTTAAGTGTATTCATAAAAGTATTACGTTTTGCTGTGTTTTGTATTGAGGAGGCCTAGTTTAGAAGTAGCCGCCGCGCTCCACGATTTCGACTGCGGACATGCCTTCTTTGATCCATTGCTTGAGCTCGGACTCCCCGTTGGCGAGCTCTTCCGCGCGGATGAGAATGTCGACTGCCATTTGACGCGGCACACAGAGCGCGCCGTCGATGTCGGCAAAAATGAGGTCGCCGGGGCGAACGATGACATCACCCATTTGGATTGGAGTTTGCCAAGCGCTGATGCGGAAACGGCCCAGCATGCCATTGGAGCTGCGGTAGCGAACCCAGAGCGGGAAGCCCAAGTCGATGACCTGATCGGTGTCGCGCACGCCACCATCGACGACCGCACCACGGCAGTTCTTACGTTGTGCCGCCATGGTCATGCATTCGCCCCAGTGTGCGGAATCGCGATCCAGGGAGGTGTCCCAGACGATGAAAGAATCCTCCGGAATGTCGTCGAGCATGCGGGCTCGTTCGGCCATCTCGTTTTTCAAGGTCAGATTCTTGGCGCCCTTAATGGTAAAGGCAAATCCAGCTGAACGCATGCGTTCACGTAGCGGCACCAGGCCGTTGGGCAAGGTTTGATTGGTTAAGCGCTTCTCGCGCAGCGCGTCGTTGACGGCTGCGGTGAAGACCTTCTCGTAGCGATCGCATATCTCCTTTTCCGGCAGCGATAAGGGGGCATTGGGATCGATCTCGCGATCGGCTTCTAATTCGTCCAAGTTCATAATGTCTTACAGTTTGATAGTTTGTATGCCGTTGGCGTAAGCTTGCGCATAGGTGAAGATCACCGGGCCATAAGCATGTCCGTCGTCGATTTTATGGCGGTGTTGCATATAGTCCTCTTTTGTGCCTTGATTGGGACTGAGGCAGCCAATGCAAGTATTGTGCACCGCGCCATCGACCGCGATGTAGCTGAGGTAGCCCTTCAATCCACGGTCAAAAGCTTCCTGATACGAGGCATCCAGTATGCCGTCGGCCAAACCAACGCCGATGCCGTGCAAGAGTAGGCCCGAACCAGAGGTCTCGATATAGGATTCCGGCGCGGTCATTTCCTGGTGCCAGAGGCCGTTTTCCGGATTTTGATACTTGAGGCAGGCGTCGACAAATTCGACATACATCTTTTCCACCGCCGGGCGATCGGGATGCTGCTTAGGCATCGCTTCAATCAGTGCCGCGAGCCCGTGCATGGCCCAGCCATTACCGCGCGACCAATGGTCGTCGGTGCGATGCCCCGGACCGCGGAAATTGACAGCTTGGTTGACCAAGCCGGTTTCCGGCACATAGAGCGCTTCGATTAAGAGGCGGGTTTCCGTCCATGCCTGATGGATCAAGTCATCACGTTCCAGCTTGAGGCCGCAATAGAGTAGGAAGGGAGTGACGGCGAAAACGACGTCGATCCAGATCTTCTCGCTGGGTGTATCCTTGGGGTGACAGAGGGCGCCGTTTTTATCACGCGGCGCATCGTTTAATAATTCTTCGATGAAGGGCTCAAAAGTCGAGGCATCGGCTTCCGGCAGCGCATCCTTCCACCAGAGATAGGCCGCACCACTGCCGCCGCATTTGTAGCACTCAAAGTTGCAAAAATTAAATTCTGCTTCACCGCGCAAGAAGGGGCGGAATTGTAACTGCGCTTCCTCCAGCAGCTGCGCGCGCACTTCCGGCGACTCCGCAGACAGCGCTAGACGAGCCAAGCCGTTGAGCGTCAGGATGCCGGTGTAGTGGGCAAAAGGTTTGAGTGCCTTGGCACGCAGGTAGGCCGATTGGGCCAAAGCAAAGGTATCTATCGTGGGGTGAGTTATCATGATGACTATTAAATCATTTTTAGACTCAGCTGGCTATAGGCCTATTTGACTTTGTTTGCACTATTTTGACTTGCTGGCAGTGCGATGCTTGTTTTAGATGGCGATGGCGATGCCCTCATGGGGCTGCAGTTTTATCTATGAGTTACTCTTGGCACCCTGTTGAAAACCTCGGCCACCCATTCTTAATGGTGGATGAAGCTACCTTTGTCATCCCCAAGGGCGGCGAGGTGCGGCTCAAAAAGAATCACTTTAAATTTTTATTTATTTTAGAAGGCTCGATCGAGCACGAGATCGAAGGCCTTGAAGGGCGGAAGTATTTATCGAGTGGTGATATACTGGTCGCGCCCGTGGTGGAGGAGCATGTGTATCTGAATCCGACTCCCAACCATGCGCAGCATTTACATCTGGTGCGCTTGTTCCTCGATGCGGAGCACCTCGAGAAACATGCCCGTCGGCGGGTGCGTAAGCCCGAAGTGAATTTTACGGACTTCATTGTGCATCACTTTGAATCGGTGGTGCAATTGACTGGTGGCATTGATACCGAGATCACGGATCTATTAGTCGATTTGCGACGTGAGACAGATCAACAATCACTGGGATATCGGCACCGTGTGCGTTCTATTTGCACGGATTTGATTGTGGCGGTGGCTCGTAAGTTGACGGATACCAAAAACGAGGAGATGGCTGATCCGAATGCGATGACCTCGGGGCTGGTCACGGGGGTGAAGGAATATATTTTAAAGCACCTCGCGGACGACATGACCTTGGGCGAAATCGCCTGGCACGTGGGGAAGGGGGAAGAACACCTCGCTCGCGTCTTTAAACGTGAAACCGGGCAAACCGTTTTTGACTATGTGCGAGAGGCGCGGGTGAATCGTGCCCGAACCTTGATCTTGGATCCTGCCTTAAGCTTGAGTGAAATCGCCAGTCGTTGCGGCTTTCATTCCTTGTCCTTTTTTAGTCGCACCTTTCGCAAAGTGACCGGCATGTCGCCCACGGGCTACCGCCGACATATGGCCGCGGTGTTGACACCGGGTGGGTGAAGCAATCTGTAGCTGGTATGAATGCTGTCAGCTGCGGGGCCGTCTGAGCGGCGACGCCACGATATCGGATAGGCGCTGTGTCTGTTTGCGGGCGCCTGCGTTAGTACTGGGAAATGCGTTACGAGTAACGCAGTCAGATGCTTGGCTCCAGCGCTTTTTATCTAATATATTCTCCTCCGAGTTCATTGCGTTGTGCTTTGAGCTAATACCCAAAACGAAACCAAACTAAAAAAATGAAAATACCCCAATACTCTAAATTATTTTGTGCTGTGCTCGCGACAATGACCCCTGCCTTGCTTGCTTCTTCATTCGGTCAGACGAATGTTGCCTATAGCGATGCTGAGCGTATGAACAAACAAGGCTCTGGTGATTGGGCGTATGATGGAGGGAGTGATTCTGCATTCAATGTTGGTGATTCTAGTACGGCTGGAAGGACGTTTGAGACCGCGGTATTGATTAATATCTCATCGTTTGATGCTGAAATTGCGGCGGCCTCGTCGATTTCGTTCAATATTGCATATAGTGATGTCCTCGGGGCAGGGCAGGATGTGACGGCCTATGTTTTTGGAACGGATGCCACCGCACTTAGCGGCACTAACTCGATTGGTCCCATTAGTTTTCACAATAGTGGTGTCGGGGGCAGCAGTGCGGGGACGATTCTGGCGGGCAATTTTTCTGCACCAGGTGTTGCGACTTATGATGTGACGACGATTGTCCAAGGGTTGACTGCCTTTGATAGTGTAGGGATTTTGTTAACTGCCAATGCGACTCAATCTGGTTCAGCTGATGATATCGTGTTTTACCGTGAGAATACACTGGGCAGTCAGCTTAATGGAGGCGCTTATTTGACCATAGTTCCCGAACCCGGCACCTTTGCACTGCTTGCTGGCTTAACTGGTTTAGCTTGTGTGATGATGCGGCGCCGCAGCTAATTTACACCCGTGCGTTCTGCGCATTTTTTCAAACCCCCTAAAAGGGCTCCTATAAGGGAGCCCTTTTTTTGAGTGCTTCGGTTGACTATGAGAGGTCTTTCTGATTGCACATTGCATGAGTCCTTATACCTGCATTTATGTCGGCTCGGAGTAGTGGAGGATTTGTCCGACGTTTTCCAGTTGCTGTGCCAGCGCGGTGTAGTCGATTGCTTGCACGGCGGCTTGTTGGTCGAGCAGCATGTCGGCGGCAATGGCGGCGCTTTCACCCAGAGCCATGAAGACCGGTTCCATGCGGATGGAGCCAAAGGCGATGTGTGACGCGGACAGACAGACGGGCACGAAGAGGTTGTCGCATTCACCCTGTGCCGGGGTGATCGAACGGTAACTGATTCCGTAGGGAGCTTTCGGTTTGAGTTGGACATCGCCCTCGTTGTAGACGCGCCCGTCTTTGACGAAGCGCTGGCAGTTGTGACTGTCCATCGCGTAGGAGCCCATCGCGATTGGATCTTCGGGTTGGCGGATGTGTTGGGTGTCTTTTTCGGTCAGTACGTAGTCGCTGACCATGCGCCGTGCTTCGCGCACGTAGAGTTGATGCGGCCAATGTCCTGTCTCGGGAAACTCATCTTTGGGCAGGCCGAAGCGTGCGTAGCCCTTGCGGTAAACCTCCGGAATCGACGAGTCATTGGCCATGAACCAGAAGTGCCCCATGATGTAGTCGACGTGTTCCTGGAACATGCACTCCCGCTGCGCGTAGCTGGCTTCCGGCCAGGCGTAATTAGCACCAATGAAGTCGGTGGACACCGGGCCGTGGTTATTGGTGTCGGTCTTGAGGAAGCCGTTCGGTGTGCGCGCATCCATCACATCGAACTTGCGGAGGATGGAGTCCGGATCGGGAAGGTCGTTGTTCTTTTTATTGGGGAGGTGTGCGTTGTAATCGTCTGTGTCGGTATTGAACCAGCGGCGGGCGAGTTCGTGGTCGAGCTCGCGAAAGCCCTCCGGCTTGACCCAGTCGACTTTCAAATCGGGGTCGTCGGTCATGCAAACGCGGAAATTGTAGGCTTGGATGCGGTGGTCGCCCGAGCCTTCCGGATCGGGTTCGGCTTCGTTGACCCACGGTAAAACCCCGCTGCTCGGATCGCCCTCGACCACATAGGGATCCACCGGATGGCTGAATTGGTGTTTCGGCCGCACTTGCACGCCGTTGATGGTTTCCCCATGGACACTATTGGCCTCGCGCCCGACGGCGTAGCTCACGCCCGCCTTGGCCAGCAGGTCGCCTTCATAAGTGCAGTCCATAAAGTAGCGCCCGCTCGCACTCAGGCCGCCCAGCATCTCGATGCCTTGGATGCGCTGGCCTTCTAGTTTGACCTTGGCCAGGAATTGCTTGTGCAGGACCGTGATGTTTTCGTGCTCTGCGTATCCGTCGATGACTGCTTGCGCCGCCTTCGGCTCGAAAGTCCAGGCCGTTCCCTCAAAACCGTAATAGGCACCCAAGTCATCGTAAAACTGCCGGGACATGCCGCCGATCACGCCCTTCTTGCCAAAGTCCGTCCAGCCGAGGCCGCTGGTCGTCATGCCGCCCAGCACAATCGCCGGATTGAGAATGAGCACCGAACGCCCCCGCTCGGCCAGCGCCTTGGCGGCGATCACGCCGGCGGCGGTGCCGCCGTAGATGACGACGTCGGCATGGAGTGTGCGGTCTGTGGTCTCGATCCAGTCCGGCTGGAAGTAGTGGGCTTTCTGATTTTTTTGCATTGTGTGTGTCCGTTTGTCTTGGGGGGAATTAGCGTTCGTAAGGTGATTTGCAGCACTCAGCGTATCTCTTCAAATGTTTTCTGATGAGAATATTCGTGCTGATGTCTAATTTTATCTCAGAGCTGTGTTTGTCGACCGAATGTCCGAAATAGTAAACAAAAAGCGCAAATTCGAAAACTGTAGGCGCTTGTCGCTTGATGGATCCCATGTAACTCTATCACACGTAAAACATCGCACAGCTACTCGAGTGTATCACTCATGTAGCTGTGCGGATACTCACTTCACCCCTATAAAGATTAGACACACTGCTATGAATCACATCCTTACATATCAAAAGCTCTTTGGTTTGCTCGCCATCACTGCGAGCAGCCTGTCACTGAATGGCCAAACGACCATCTTTAACGACACATTTGACGTTGGCACGAGTCCTACGGTCGGTGACGATGCGGGGGATCCCAATGATACCGCATGGACAACCGCGAATGATGTGAGCATTAGTGTGGATACTGGAAACCAGCTCGGTTCGGGGAACTCTCTGGATGGGAACGTCTCGGGTTCTTTGAACTTAACCTCAACCATCTTCTCGACGCAAACGCTCAGTTCCGTAGGGGATTCCTTGAGCATTTCGTTTGATTATGCATACCAAGCTTCTGCGGGGAATACAGAGTACATTCCAGCTTTTGGTCTGTATGATTCTTCAATTGACGAAGGTTACTATGGTCGGTTGGATAATACGTCGCTACGCATCTTCCAAGAGGACGATTCGGCATCGGGTTACCTTGCGGGATCCGACTCAACATCAGACCTCGTAACTGTATTTGCGAGCAACTACAGTTACGGAGGGCAGGAAGTGCGCTTCGGACTGACCCTGACTCGCACTGCGATTGATGAAGTGACGATCGCCATGTCGATCGTCGATCCCGTCGATTCGGGAAATAATGTCAGCTTCAGCGGAGTCGATTCGACTGGTGCATTAATCGCCTTTGATACGTTTGCCCTTCGCTCGCGTTCGACGGATTTCTATATGGACAACGTCACTCTAGAATATACCGCCGTACCCGAGCCGGGCGCATTCGCATTGATTGCAGGCTCACTCGCCTTGTTTGCGATTATGATACGTCGCCGTCAATAAGACATTGGCACTTGCTGGTTTTGGATGCGGCAATGTGCGCATCTCGACGAGATACCAGTCACTTTCAGCCGCGATCACCATGATCGCGGCTTTTTACGTCTTTTCTCCTTCACTCGGTCTGCTTTGGGATTCAGATCTTCTGATTGGTCTCTTGTTGATTGCTGTTTAACTTGTCTTGGAAGATTATTGGAATAGACATGAAGCATGGGCGATAAAAATAGCCAACTGAAGATTCCGCTCACCGATTGGGCGAGCCTCACATGCGCCCTGATTTGGATCTATGACTCCAGAGTGCCGAGTGCTGCTTATCGGCGCAATATTGCGTCGGGCCAAGAGAGTGTGGCTTGGTTTGTGCGTCAAGGCGAGGCGACTGTGAGGACGGCTAAGCAAGAGTGGAGAGTTCGGCCGGGTGAATGGTTTTTTCTGCCGGAGACGGACTATTGGCAGGACTTCACGCAGGATTTCGAAATTTTGTCTATTCGCTTCAAAGCCGCCTGGGTGACCGGTACTCCGATTTTTCATCACCGGGATGGCATCCGGCTCAAGGGGGAGGATTACCCGCAGTTGGAGAACAAGGCGACCCCGTTGCGCCGTGCCTTTGCGAAGCATTTCCCTAATCAAGGGCGGAATCTTCGTGCCGCATCGGCTGCTCCGGGACTGTACTTTAAACTGCAGCGCAGTTTGATGTCATGGCTCCATGTCTATGCGGAAACGCTATTGGCCGAAGGGCGGGTGCCTACGCGCCTGAGTCCTACCGATCCACGGATGTTGACCGTGGCGCGTTACTTGGAGAACTGGCCTTTGAGGGAAGCCTTGAATGAAGATGAATTGGCTGGGCAGATGAATCTCAGTACGCGTCAACTCTCCCGGCTTTATCTGAATGACTTTGGAAAAACCCCGATCCGTTACTTCAATGACCGTAAGTTACTTTCGGCTAAAAGCGCTTTGGAGGGGCAGGAAAATACGGTCAAAGAAATCGCGTTCGAGCACGGGTTTAAATCTCTCTCGCATTTTTCGACTTGGTTTCGCAAGCAGTGTGGCCAGTCGCCCAGGGACTACCGGAAGGCACATTAGAAACTGTGCGGGAGGCGCGGGTGAACCGTGCCCGAACTTTGATCTTGGATCCTGCCCTGAGCTTGAGTGAAATCGCCAGTCGTTGCGGCTTTCATTCGTTGTCCTTTTTTAGTCGCAGCCCCTAGCTAGGTTCGCGGCTTATACCTATTCGAAAAAAGTTTGGTCCTAATAGATATGTCTTTTGTAACCTCGGTTCTCGGAACCGGGGCGATGCCGATCGCCCCCCGACTGTGTCCTGCATAGCCGAAGGCGACGCATGGAAACAGAGTTTCGAGGCTACGCAAAGGCCATGCTTATAGATCATATATTCTTAGAATTGGTATTATTGGTCGAGTCGTATATCTGCTTGGTTGAATTGCTTAAATGAGGCGGATGTACGAAAGCCATTGATTTCTCGCGGTGTTTCGAAGTGGATAGAGTGAATGCTTTCATTCATTGTTTCGTAACGATCGCTTTCAATATTGTGTTACATCCTGATAAAACCCTTCCCCAGCAAAGCTTGCAAGAGCTCCTAAATCGCGCGCCACAAACGCATCCTCGCATCTTTTTTTCTGCAAATGAGGAGGTGCAGTTGCGTGAAAAAATCGAACAAGATTCTTTATTACGTCCAGTCTATGCATTGATGCTGAAGAATGCCGAATTGATGCTGAATGAGCCGCTGCTGAAGTATCAAAAAGAAGGGCGACGCTTGCTGGATGTTTCGCGCATGGCCCTCTTGCGTATGTTAAATTGGTGTCTTGCTTATCGCTTGTCAGGGGAGGCGCGCTATGCGGATCGAGCAGAAGCGGAGTTGCTGGTGATGTGTGCTTTTAGCGATTGGAATCCAGGGCACTTTCTTGATGTAGCTGAGATGACGACTGCAGTGGGGATTGGATATGATTGGCTTTACCCCTGCCTAAATCCGGAATCGCGTTGTCTCATTCGAGAGGCCATCGTTGAAAAGGGGCTCAAACCATCATTTGAGGGTGAGCCGTGGTGGGTCCAAGCGAATAATAACTGGAATCAGGTTTGCCATGGTGGCCTAGTTGTAGGGGCGTTGGCAATATTCGAAGATGAGCCAGAACTGGCGACACGCACCATTCAACGTGCCCTAGATAATATTCACCATAGTATGGAAGCTTATGCGCCCGATGGGAATTACCCCGAAGGTGCGAGCTATTGGAGCTACGGCACCAGCTACAATTTAATGTTAATCGATTCCTTGCAGACTGTACTGGGCAGCGACTTCCACTTGCCGCAGGCGCCTGGCTTTATGGAGTCGGCCGAGTATTTCCTACATGTAGCCGGGCCCAGTGGTTTGTATTATAACTATTCCGACGCTCGGTGTGTGCCAAACCTTGCCCCAGAAGTTTTCTGGTTTGCGGCACGCGCCAAGGATACTGGTTTACTCTGGCGTGAGGCCTCTCGCATGCGTGAGGCTTTGAGAGCCGCGGAGAATCCATTCGCCCAAAGTCGATTATTGCCGATGCTGTTTGTTTGGAGTCCACCCTTGGGCGAGATTCATGCACCTGTTCAATGCTCCTGGCGGGGGGACGGTCATACTCCGGTCGCAATGCATCGTAGTCACTGGAATGATCCCGATGCGCTCTTTCTCGGGTTTAAGGGAGGCTCGCCAAGTGCGAACCATGCCCATATGGATATCGGTGGCTTTGTTATGGAAGCCGATGGCGTGCGCTGGGCCTGCGACTTGGAGAGGCAGGATTATCACGAATTGGAGCATCAAGGAATTCAAATTTTCAACAAGGTGCAGCGCTGGAAAATCTTTCGCATTAATAACTTTAGTCACAATGTGCTGACTGTGGATGGGCAATTGCAAGAGTTGGAAGGCTTTGCGCCGATTACTCAGCATCGATCCGAGGGGAAGCTGCCGCATACTATCGTTGATCTAAGCGAGATCTATGCAGGTCAATTAGCCCAAGCGCGGCGCGGCGCTGGCATACATGCCGACGGCTATGTGTTGATTCGCGATGAATTGCAGGCGCTGGACAAGGTGACTTCTGTGCGCTGGGGCATGGTCACTTTTGCGGATGTTTGTATTGAGAGCGGAGGCCAGGCGAGCTTGCGGCAAGACGGCAAAGTCCTGACCCTACAGCTCGATAGCTCTGTGGAGGCCGAATTGGAGGTCTGCGACATTGAGCGGCCGCCCAATGATTTTGAAGCCAGCAATCCCGGCGCCAAGATGATTGCGTTTACCGTGAAGCTTGCACCCCATGCGAAAGTTGATTTTACCGTGAGCTTGATTCCGGGCAAAGCAAGCGAGCCGAAGTCTTCACTGGGAGCTTTAGCTGACTGGTCGAGCCTTTAAGCAAGCTGGGAAGGGCGATTTGGTTTAATTAGTCTCTCTCATCGGGGGGGGCGCCGATGCTACGCTTGTGTCGCATCCGAAGTAAATGGGATAAGTGCTTGCGATTATTTTGCAAGAATGCGCTGGATTTCGGCGGCGACATTGCCACCGATTTCGATCATGCCGGCTGGCGAGGGGTGGGTGAGGTCGCTGGTCATGCCTGTTGCATGTGTGAGTAAGTTGCGAGCGTCTATGAAGTGTAGATTCGGTGCGTCGAGACCGGCGACGATGCTTTTGACGTGTTCGCGGATTTCTTGAGCGCGCCCTTGGTAGCTATGGGTGACATCATCACGGCAAGGGAAGACGCCAATGCAAAAGGTCGGTTTGTCAGCGTGGGCTGCGCTGAATTTTTGGATCAGTGTTTCAATGCGTTGATTGGTTAGTTCCGTTTCCAAACCGAGCATGTTGATTCCCGTCTCCAGGATCGCTAGGTCGAAGTCTTTACGTTGGCAGAGGTAGTCCGTCATTTCGGGCTCACAGTGACAACCGCCACCGAAGCCAAGATTAATAAAGTCGGCACCCAAAATATGGGCGCAGCGTCCAGCCCAAGTTTCGCGTGAGTTGATCGCGCCAGAGCCATGGGTAATCGAAGAGCCGTAGTTTAGAATGCGCTTCCTTGGCAGGTCGCTCGCTAGGGCCGGTGAAATGTCGCCATCAATTTCGACGGCTGAGATACTGGCGTGAGTGGGCAGTAAAATGCGCACTAGGCGCGGGTTGAAGTGCGTATTGGGTCCGGTTGCGCGTTCTAGCATTTCGTAGTCCGGCGCTTCGATCTCATATTCGATTGGAGTGCCCACTGTGATCGGCAGGTAAGTGCGGCTAAAATCACCGAATAGAACCTGTGCCAAGCCGCCACCGTGATGTGTCGCCAACACCTCGCAGGCGCGGATGCGAATCGTAGCTGTGGGGCCGTTCAAACGAAAGCGTAGTTCACAGCCTGTGCTGTTGAGTGCGCGCTGTTTGGCGTTGTCATTCAGGCAAATGCGGAGCGATTCCGGTATGCGACTGATGACGGTTTCACCCTTTTCAGGATGAGTGACGAGTTCTGCGATGTTGTGGGTCGAGGCCGCTTCGGGGAGTTTCATACGGGTGTACCTTGTCGAATCCCGTCATTTAGTGAAGTCAATTTTCTGGGGATGAGTCACTTTGTATCGATGATGACGCCATTGCTTCGGATCTCGTGCTCACAGGAATCTTATAGTTGTATGATAAGCCAAACCGGTGGCTTGAGTTTATATTTGATTATTTTCCAGCGCTTGCAAATTAAGTCGGATTACTAAATCTTTTCCCCAGCTAGGCTTGAGTGAAAGTCTATTTGTGAGCTCTAGATTCTCCCACATACCCTTATGATGCCCAACGAAGATTCAGTCTATCCGCACCCGGGCGGATTTCATACCGTCAGTCAACTATCTGCCGCGCGCAGTCAAATCGCCGCTGGTGAACCACTACGAGTGGCCGCTTTTGAGGCACTGCTTGAGCAGGCCCGGCAAGCGTTGCAGTGGATCGCCAATCCGCAGGAAAGCTTTACCGTGCCCGGCTTTTATCGTGATGCTGCGGGGCACAATGCGGCTAAGAAGCAACTCTCTGATGATGTGTGGGCTGCCTATGCCTGTGCCATTGCGTATCAGTTGTCGGAGGGCGCGGCGCGCAAAGAGTATGCCGATCAAAGCGCTGCGATTTTGACGGCTTGGGCGCGTCAAAATCGAGGCACTTGTGGTGATGACGGCGACCTGGCGATGGCTTACGTCGGCATCGGCTTTGTTTTGGCGGCAGAGCTCTTGTTGGACTACGAAGGCTGGCAGCCTGAGGATCTGAGCGCAGTCAAGCAGTGGGTACGTGCAGTGTATTTACAATCCTGTCTAAATATTGTCGAACGTAAAAATAATTGGGGAGATTGGGGGCTGGTCGGCTCGATGGCTTCGCACTATTTGCTGGAGGAACGCTCCGCACTCGAAGTCGATGTGGAACGGCTGCGTGGGAAAATTGATCATGCGATCGCTGCAGATGGGCACATGCCATTGGAAGTGAAGCGTGGCAAAAACAGTTTGTGGTATACATATTTTGCTTTGTCGCCACTCACGACTGCGTGTGAGATCGCTCGTAATGTCAGTGGGGTTGACCTCTTTGTTTATAAAGGAAAAGACGGTGCCGGGATCGAAGAGGCATTGGATTACTTTATCCATTACTGTCGTGAGCCCAAAGCGTGGCCGCATTATCGCGAGGCCGATCTGCGCATACCTACCCCACAAGGCTATCCGGGAAATTTATTTGACGCGATGTCTGCAATCTATGGTAAAGAAGTCTACGGCGAGTGGGTCGAGGCGAGTCGCCCGATTATGATGTATGATCACCATTACACTTGGTCGGTGCCTACTTTACTGCCTCCCATGTCACGAGTTGCGCAGTGATTTAAGCGACTTCCTTTGATCTTGCTGAGGCTGCTATTCACACAGAACTGAGCGATGAGTTATGAATAGCAACGAATCTCGTAAACGCAGGCGACTGGGTCGCCATTGGTGGCGGTGACAAGTATGCGCAGGCGACGGGTCGTGATGGCTTGCGGTAGCAAGTGCTTACGCTGACGCTGATAGTTGTCGTTGACTTGGAGTGCGGTGTGCCAGCCGTCTTTAGATTCAAATTGAATGGTATAGTCTTTTACCGTTTGTGGGTCGCGCCAAAAAGGAGGCTCAGTATGTACTTCGGCTAGCAGGTGCCCGGCGAAGCTGATTTCCACGGTCTTGATTGTCTGTGCGTTGTCCCAATCAAGTTGAATCCATGCGGGGAGTCCTGCTACAGAATCGCTGCGCCAGCAATTCGTCGCGCTTTGCGGGCGACAGACGCCGCTCAAGATTTGCTCCGGTTGATAGCAGCATTGAGCGGGGCTAAGCTGGAGTGCAAAGCCGTAGCGCAAGTCCCGCAGGCGTGTCGGCGAAATCGTCTCTTGTCCATAATGCCCAGGCTGAATCGAGGCGACTTTATGCCAACGTAGCGTCTCTGCGCCGGCTAGTGTCTCAATTCGATAACTGCCGGCTATTAGGTGCGTTAACTTGCAGTGCCACTCGCACCACTGCTTTGCGCCAGCAGGTATCAACAGTGTTGTGCTGGCAATGACTTCGCTACCACCTTGGCGATAATCCCAAATGCCTGCCGTGCGCACCAGACGGATGGACAGTTTACTGTCTTTTGCGGCAGTGAGCTGTAGGCGAATAGAATCTAAAGCTCCGCTGAGGTAGCAATGCTGAGCATGCATTTTTTCCAGACTTGGGCCGCATGGATCTGCATGGGGGTGGTATAGCGGGCCAGCCGTTGCTTGAGGATCGTCTGCGGATTGTCCGTGGAATTTTGCAGAGGAACTGGCCGAGACGGTTGCTTGGGTGGCGAGGTCTTCGGCGTCGTTATTCTTGAAGTTAGGCAAGAAAACACCATTGCGAAGTAGCGTTTGCTGGATCGACTGAATGTGTGCGCCCCCTTGAGCGGCGTCTTTCTCTAAGCTGGCGAAGTCCAAGCCACGCTTTTTCATAATAGCAGCTGCCGTTCCAACGGCTTGACCCATTATAGAAGTGGTGCCCATTACGCGTACCGTGCCTAGGGCGGCTCGTGAGGTGCTGATGCAACGCCCCGCGAGAAACAGGTTGTCCACGTCCTTTGCCATGAGGCTACGCAGTGGGAATCCATAAGGGCCGATATAACTAAGTGCGGCGTATTCGCTATCCACCCGATAGCCTTCGGCCGCTGCGGGTTCGGAGCTGTCTGCGAGTAAACCACCGGTCGTATGTAGGTCGAGGAACCAGCCACCGTGGCCGACTTCGTCGGGAAATGCGCGTCGTTCTGCTAGCTCGTTTTCGGTGATCCAATGGCGGCCCAGCACACGGCGACTCTCTCGTTTGCCTGGCACCTGACCGACAAAATCCAAGGCATAGTTGGCGCAAATCCTTTTCATCACAGGATCGCGGTTTTTCATCCAGTCCCAGACGCCTAAAGCATGGCGAGTGAGTTGATGGCGAATTTCCTCATTGTCGTGGATCGTATGCCAGGGCACACCAATTTCGATCCACCAATAGCCACCATTCGGATCGCTTGGGCGTCGACCTTGTTCGTAAAAGAAGGAAGCATCCTCATGCTTGACTGCCCATTCCGGCGCGGAGTAGGGCGCGGGGGCACCGATGTTCTTTGCGCGAATATGAATTGAATTACCCATGGTATCCGTCGAGGGCTCGAGCGGGGCATGTGTCTCATTGAATTCTGCCTTTGATTCGCAGCCCATTCGCCACTCGCAGCCAGCTCGATCCGCGACGTATGCATCGCCCGTGGCGTCTAGAAAGTAGTTCGCTCTTAGGCAAAGCTCAAGCTCTGCGGAGAGGGTGTGGGCGATGAGCCCCGCGATGCGTCGGGACTTGTTGCAGGCCGGACGATGGTAGTATCCATGTCGGGTGTGGGGTTCTTGTTCTACCTGCTCACCGTCATGCATCAGTACCTGTGTCACTGGCGTATTTAAATGTAGGCTTAGGTTTTTCTCACGGGTGCAGAAATCATAGAGCACCATGTCGAAGGCGGAATTTGTCCAACCGTTTTCATTGATCGGTTCGTGGTTACGCGCGCGCTCTTCGCTCAGTATTTCGCTGATGATTCCGCTTTCACGAGCGTAAGAGTGGTGTTGAGCTGCACCGTGAACAGTGACACGCATTTCTGATGACGCGACGCCCCCCAGCACCGGGCGCTCATGTACCAAGCAAGTTTTGAGTCCGCCACGGGCAGCGGCAATCGCGGCGCAGACACCAGCGAGCCCACCGCCGGCAACAACTAGGTCGTAGGATTCTTCGATACGTTTCATGATAAACTTGTTAGTGTTGTGATTAGCTGATTCGCAGTCTCGTTTAGGTGCTTCATCGCCGCTGGAATGCGGAATTTGTTTCCGTCGCAGGCCAGCGCCAGTAGTGGTTGTTGGGGTACCGTAAGCAGGCGCGCCATTTGGCGACTATTGGGCGCATTCCATGCATCCAGACGTAGCACGTCGTCTTGCAAGGCGTCAGAAGCCGCTTGCAAACACTCCTTCGGACTCGCCGGTACCTTCGAGGTCGGGCGCTCCCATCCATAGCGCCGCTTTGATGCTTCGAGGGCATCGATTGCTTTCGCTTGAGGTAATTCCAACAATAAGCGCAAGGCGACGACTGAGAGGTGGAGTGGGAATTTCATCGTCCCGGCTTGCACAGGCTCGCCGCCAGGAGCGCAACGTTGCAAATAAATGATCTGTTCGCGAAACAGTCCCGCTAGCGAGGTCTGTAATTCTAATTGCGTCGACAGTGATTTGATGGCGGCTGCACTATGGATGCAGAGAGGATGGTGTCTCGCCGCAGACCCAGCGAGCGCGAGTAGACCTAGATCCGGGGCGAAACTATGGTAGCTCGGCTTTCGCACGTAACCTGCATCGATCAGCACGCGCAATGTGCGCGAGACATTCGAAGTATGCAGTCCTACTTTCTGGGAAATCTCTGTCGCTGATAATGGATCCGGCGACTCCGAGAGTAGCCGTAAAATGTCGAGTGCATGAGCTAGCATGGGTGGTTTTATACATTGCGATATTCGCAATGTAAATCCTCAACTTTGCGTATATTGCAAAGTTGAGGAGGGCGCACCTTGTCATTCTGGAGCGAGGCCCCAAGTCTTTTTGCTAACTGAGCATTTGATCTTTTGGTCCCTTGAAGTCGCTGGAATTCTGTTTCGAAGTGGATGAGTAGGACTTTATACTCAGACTTCTGACTGCCTAATTGCCCTGCAGACGTCGCTGCAGTTGCGCGGCATGCAGGTCTTGTGGTTGTAAGAATTCTGTAGGTATGGGTTCCCACCACAGGCCATCTGCTTGCAGGCTTTCAGGTTCTTTACTGTCGAGCGCGACGAAGTTGACTTCGGACGGTCCAAATTCGGGACCGGGGTGTTCGATTGGCTTGAGACTACGAATGCCCCAGAAGCTTGCACCGCGGGCCGTATGCTTCCCGCGCAACAAACCACCACCGAAGCGCCAGATGAATTTGCCTCGTCCGCAATCAATCTGGCTGAACAAGTTGTTGTAAGGGCAAAAGCGATGGTGGTCTAAAGATAGGTCGGGGCCGCGTCCATATTTGATCACATTGCCGCAGGCCATGTTTTCCACTGTAATGTCGTGGATAAACTGACTGTTGAATTCAAAATGCTGTAGCAGGTTGTCCTGCGCATTGGTGGTGAAACTGATGCCATGATGCCCCGAATCGCCTTCGACATCAGGGCGTTGCGAGTGGAGGCTGACATGCTCGACCGTGCAGAAGTTACTTTTGAGGAAGATGCCGCTGTCGCTATTGCGAATATCAACATTGCGTATCCAACAGTGGGAGGCCGCTTCGATAGAAATCGCATTCAAGCCCAATTCCTTGAAATGCCCGGGATAAGCTTCGACCGGAAATTCTATACTGAGGTGTTCGATTCCAGATTCGGTGACTGTGGGCTCGAAACTGTTAACCGTAGACTGCCACGATTCTCTCAAGTCAAAAGTCAGCGGTCGTTCAATTTTGACCGTATTGCCGTCGATGGCTTTGATTCGGGTCACCAAAGTGGCTTCGTTGATTGTTTTTAAGTCGCTCTTCCCTTCGCCGGGGTCGTCTGCATATAGATGGTTCAGGAGCGAGCCGTCATTTGTGTCCTTTTGTGACACCGTGATGATTTGGCCAACTGTTAGTTGGCTGGCATCTTTCACTTCAAAACTTTGATCGCCGCGCAGGGCGCTCGAGCAGATCTCGCTTAATGTGCGATCCTTTCGTTCCCCCAGAATCCATAGAAAGCCGCCCGACCATGAATATTCCGAGGTGACTAAGCCTTCGGTGGTTGCGCTGCTAAAAGGGCGGACCAGCTCCAGCTTGGTGGTTGGCTGGATGATGGTTTGATCGATGCCTGCTCCACGCAGCACCACGCCTGATTTTTTAATCCAGAGAATGTCGCTGATTAAGTAGCGCCCTGCGGGAATCTGAATTACGCCCTCGCTGGCGGCGATTGCAGATTTAAAGGCTTCGGTGCAATCGGTTTGCCCATCGCCGACGGCACCGAAATCTGTCACACAACAATGGGCTGCGAGTTCTGGCAAGGGGCGCTCGCCCATGCGATAACCCGCGCAGGAAAAGTCAGGAAGTCGACTGTGCGGTGACCAAAGGTTTCCCCGGTCACCCCAGAGTTCTGAGTGGGATTTTGAAAGGCTGGATTTATCTAGTGTCATGATTTGCAGAGATGTGCAGGTTTATGGTTTAAATTGCAATTCATCTTCGCGGTGTGACAGTAACAATCGCGAGGGCATTGTCAGTGATTCATTGCTGCCATTGATTGAGCGATTCTAACGAAAATAGTCGAGTTTGGTTTACAGTTAACTATTGGCTGAACAAATTCACAGCCTACACCATTTGCCTTTCTACTTATGCTCCCAGTCGATTACTTCGTGTTATCTATTTACCTGTTGGGGATTTTCCTCGTCGGGGTCTTTCTCTCAACCAAGAACAAAAGTTCTGCAGACATGTTTGCGGCAGGGGGCGAGTCGCCTTGGTGGACTTCTGGTTTAAGTTCATTTATGACTATGTTCTCGGCGGGCACTTTCGTTGTTTGGGGCGGCATCGCGTATCAGCACGGTCTGGTGGCGGTGGTTATTAATCTTTGTTATGGTGTCGCCGCGATTCTGGTCGGGTATTTCGTGGCGGGGCACTGGAAGCGCATGGGGGTGAAGACGCCGGCCGAGTTTATTGAGCTACGCTTCGGATCTGCGGCGGTTCAATTTTATACGTGGGCGATGATGGTCTTCCGTATTGTCGGTGTCGCGGTGTCGCTCTATTCATTGTCGATCGTATTAGTTGCGATGATGCCTCTGGCAGATGGCAATCCCTTTCAAGATCCAGCGACGGGTAATCTCTCGCTGATGTGGGCAATCATTATCTTCGGTGGTATTGTGGTGATTTACACGATGGCTGGTGGCCTTTGGGCGGTGCTGATGACGGATGTGCTGCAATTTATTGTGCTCAACCTGGCGGTGATTTTTATCGTGCCGCTTGCCTTTGGTCAAGTAGGCGGGGTGAGTGGCTTTTTAGAAAGAGCGCCGCAGGGATTTTTTGCCTTAACCAGTGATAAATACACGATCTTTTTCTTAGTCGGTTGGGTGCTGATTCACTTCTTTATGATTGGGGCGGAGTGGGCCTTTGCACAGCGCTTTATCTGTGTCTCTAGTGAGAAAGATGCCAAGAAAAGCTGCTATTTGTTTGGGGGCTTGTACCTCTTGAGTCCTATGTTGTGGCTCTTGCCGCCCATGATTTATCGCACCATCGATCCCAATGCGGATCCGCAAGAAGCCTATATTCTGGCCTGTCGCGCGGTGCTGCCAGCTGGTATGGTGGGGCTGATGGTTGCGGCGATGTTTTCAGCAACTGCGAGTATGGTCAGTTCACAACTCAATGTCTTCGCTGGAGTATTGACCGATGAAATCTACCGTCGTTTACTTCGGTCCGATGCCAGTGATGGGCACCTTGTCAAGGTGGGTCGATTGTTTACGGTTATTTTAGGCGCAGTGCTGATTGCTGTGTCTCTGTTGATTCCATATTTGGGAGGTGCGGAGAAAGTGGTGGTGGCGATCACCAGTTTAATGGTTGGGCCCTTGCTTGCGCCGACTATCTGGGGGCTCTTCAGCCCCCGCGTGGGCATCCGTGCGATTTGGACGACGGTTGCGATCAGTTTTGTCTTGGGCTTGATTCTGAAGATCGGTCTCGGTGCCAACGGCTTCTTAGTTTCAGAATCGACCTCCGATTTCGCGATTTGGTTGCAAGCGAATGGCACTACTGTTGATCTCATCATCGGTGTCGTGATTCCCGTCTGTGTGCTCACCGTGATGCATAAATGGCGTGGAGAGATCGCTCCTGGTTGGACACGAGTGCAACAGCAGGTGAGCGATGTCATGGCTGCGGGACAAGTGACGGAAGCGAGCGCGCTGCCTGCCTTGATCGTGGGCGGCTGTCTCTTTCTCTGCGCCTTACTGATGTTTGGCCTGATTCCCTTTAACGATTCCGGACATCGGATTCTCGCTGTGTTCGGTGGCGTGCTCTTACTGATTTCGGGCGCCATCTTCCTCTTTATTAACCTTCAGAAAAAACGAATTTCATAAATGATTAATTCGGAACCTAGCTCGGAGCGTGCGCTCAAGAAAATTGAAATTGAAGCAGATCTTACGATTGTGGGCGGTGGCTTGGCCGGCACTTGTGCGGCCATCACTGCGGCGCGGGAAGGTGTTCAAGTGGTGCTGATTCAGGATCGTCCGGTCTTGGGGGGCAACGCTTCCTCCGAAGTGCGCCTTTGGGCTTTGGGGGCGACTTCGCACCAAGGAAATAACAATCGTTGGTCCCGTGAGGGTGGGGTGATCGACGAGATCGCTGTGGAAAATACCTGGCGCAACCGCGAGGGCAATCCCTTGCTTTTCGATGCCTTGCTACTTGAAAAAGTGCGGGCGGAAGCGAACATTACCTTGTTACTGAACACTGCAATGGTGGGCTTGGACAAAGACGGCCCGCATCGTATCAAAACCGTGCACGCTTTTTGTAGTCAAAACAGTACGCTCTACGACGTCAGTTCGCCGCTCTTTTGTGATGCCTCTGGTGATGGAATTGTCGGCTACCTCGCCGGAGCAGCTTATCGTATTGGAGCCGAAGCAGCCGGGGAGTTTGACGAGCCCTTCGCGCCCGAAGAAAGCTATGGTGAACTGCTGGGGCACACGATCTATTTCTATGGTAAAGACACCGGCGAGCCGGTCAAATACATCGCGCCGGACTTTGCGCTGAAGGATATCGAAGCGATCCCGCGTCATGATCAGATTCAGGTTAATAAATACGGCTGCAACTTCTGGTGGTTAGAATATGGCGGTCGCATGGATACCATCCACGAGACCGAAGACATCAAATGGGAGCTTTGGAAAGTCGCTTATGGCGTTTGGGACTACGTGAAGAACTCGGGCAAATTTCCCGAAGCTGAAACGCAAACCCTCGAATGGATCGGCACGATCCCCGGCAAACGGGAAAGTCGTCGTTTTGAAGGCGATTATATGATGAACCAGTCGGATATCGTGGAGCAGAAACGTTTCGACGATGCCGTTTCCTTCGGCGGTTGGGCAATTGATTTGCATCCCGCAGATGGAGTTTATAGTGCCGAAGCAGGCTGCCACCAATTTCACAGTAAGGGCGTGTACCAAATTCCATATCGCACCATGTATAGTCGGAATGTGGAGAACCTCTTTGTGACGGGACGTTTGATCTCCGCCAGCCATGTCGCTTTTGGCTCCACGCGAGTGATGATGACCTGTGCGCACAATGCACAAGCCGTCGGCATGGCCAGCGCGCTCTGTCGTGAGCAACAACTCAATCCTAGCGACTTGGTCGAGCCTGCCAGGATGCAGCAATTGCAACGACGCCTGCGTCGCTCCGGGCAATTCATTCCACATCTGAGCCTGCCGGAAGATGGCGAAGACCTGGCACGCTCAGCAGAATGGTCCGCTTCCAGCGAATCGGAACTGAGTGGCTTTGCCCCATCCGGAGCCTCTGCGAGTTTAGGCTGCGCGCGCGCTTTGTTGTTGCCTGTCAAAGCCGGCTTGATGCCTGCCTTGACTTTTCAATTGACGAGCCAGTCGGCCCAGACTTTGGAAGTGCAATTACGTGTTGCTAGCGAAGCCGGGAACTTCACGCCCGACCAGACTCTAGAGACCGTGCAAGTTGCTGTGTCGGCGGGGGAGCATCAAGCCACGCAGGTGACTTTCGCTACGACTCTCGCCAACGATGGTTTCGTCTTCGTTTGCCTCATGGCCTGCCCGGACGTGCAGCTTGCCTTGTCGGATGCGTATCACACGGGTGTTATGCCCTTAGTGCATTCGGCGAATAAGAAAGTCGCCACCAGTGCGGTGCAGACCCCACCCGAAGGGACTGGCTTTCATAGCTTTGAATTCTGGCTTCCAGAGCGTCGTCCTCTGGGGAAATTACCCGCTCTCTCCATCGAACCATCGGTATCTGCTTTTGGCGTAGAGCAATTGCAGAGTGATTACGAGCGCCCATTTATTCAAAGCAATGCTTGGGTCGCGAGCTCAGAAGATCCCGCCCCTTATTTAGATCTCAAGTGGGCCGAAGCTAAGCTTATTACTAAGGTTGTCATTTACTTCGATGTTGATTACGATCACGCCATGGAATCGGTGCAGTGGCACCACCCCGAAGATGCGATGCCATTTTGTGTTAAGCACTTTCGTTTGCTGAATGCACAAGGAGATGTTGTGGCCGAACAAAGTGACAATCATTTAGGCCGAGTAGAACTCAAGTTAGATGCGGGTGTCAAAACCCATGCTCTTCGCTTGGAGTGTAAAGAGACCCACGGCGCACCCGCTTCGGTTTTCTCTCTACAAGTGTTTTGATCAAACCGCTATTCGGGGGATGAGGGAGTCTCAGCTTAGTTGTGTGAATAGGTTAACTTTCTTGTGTCTGCTAGGCTCTCGACTTTTTTTTAGCGAATACAGATATCTATTTATCGATTATCATTAGCTGTTTTAGCTGTTGTTGTGCCTTGAACTCTCAGTGAACGAGCCCTTAGCTGCACTAAGCGAGTCATCGTAAATAATTTCCCCATGCCTATTCAATCCGACGTTCCTCCGATCCCTGTGCCCGATGCTCATGCCAAGGGTAAAATGCGTGCCAAGCTCTTTCAAAAGAGTAAGCTCTTTGTCGCGCTCTACCTACTGGTGCTGCCGACCACGCTTTCGCT
>NZ_JARXHW010000035.1:0-44523 GCF_031127805.1 Thalassobacterium maritimum
AGAGTAGCTGGGTGCTTCAGCCCCAGTTTCCACACGGTCCGCACAAGCGAGCAACGGAACCGAGCCTAAAGGACTCGGCTACAGTTTACAAATATGCCGCCAGCGCTTGCGAATAACTCACTTCCAAGCGCCCGCTGGCGACTCGTGAGAGAAAACGCGCTCGGATCCCATGCGCATTGGCGTGCTCGAGCCCCTGCTTGCGGCCCTTCACAAAGAGTGCGGTGGCCAGCGCATCGGCATCCATACAGTGCGTGTGCACGACGGTTACATTGAGTAATTCGCCATCGCGTAGATCGACTTGTTGTGGATCTACAATGTGTCCGACGCTGCCGCTGGCATCGCTGCGTTGACGTTGAGAGTTTCCGGAAGTGGCCACCGCTTCGCCACACAATGCGAGCACGGTTTCGGGAACGGTCGCCCCCGTCTCCTCTTGGCTGGGCGTCTCTAACAGCAGCCACCATGGCTGGCGATCTGGCTTGCAGCCGCGGGCAAAGGCCTCCCCCCCGACTTCTAATAAATAACTATTTAATCCGATCGTATGCAACACCTCGACTGCTTGATCAATGGCAAAGCCTTTGGCGATCGCACATAAGTCCAAGTGCAGGCCGCCCGGGCACAGCACCTGAGTGTCTGTTTCCACTTGAATCGTTTGCCACGAGGGTCGTCTCAGCTGACGCTGGGCCTCCCTGCGACACTCTGCGGACGAGGCGTCCACGATCTGCGGACCGAAGCCGAGGCTATTCACCAGCGGGGCCACAGTCGGATCAAAGGCGCCATCGGTTTGGGCCGCGTAGGCGAGTGAACGGCGCAGGACCCGCCCGGTCCAAGCATCCACGCTCACGCGCTCACCCGCTGATGCCGCATTCAAACGCGCAAGATCCGATGCGGGCTCCCAAGGGCTCATCGTTTGAATCACTCGCTGAAAGACTGCTTCCACCCGCCGCTGTAATTCCGTGGGCGAGGTATGCGCCACCTCTGGCACGCGCAGTTGCCACACCGTGCCCATCGTATTCCCCCCGAGCACCCAAACTCCGGCATCCGCCGCGGGCCATGCCAGCGCGTCCGGATCGAGCTCGGGGGGAATGAGCACAGTGCGCTCCGATTTAGCAGATGAAGTCATCGGCGATTCTGCAGCGCACTGTCGCGATTACTCAGGCAAGACTTCAAAAGTCATCGTTAGCCCATAGCGCAAGGACAAGGGAGCGCCTTCGAGCGTGCCCGCATCCTGACTGCTGCTAGTGTCCAACCAGTAACGCCCTGGTTGAGCAAAACTGATTTCGATTTGCCCCTCGGCATCCGTCACCAAGGTTTGTAGGCCGGGCTCATCGCGGTAGCGATCATCGCCACGCACGACTTCGACTTCCAGACCTTCCGCAGGCTCGCCATTGAGCAAGAATCCAAAGGTGACGGTCTCATTGGCAAAGAGATCGTTCGGGTGGGTCACTGGCACAAATTCAATGCCTTCGCCAGTGCTAGCGAAAACATCGACGGTGGGGTTGTTCACCGTGACCGCAGTTTCCAAGCGACTGAGGCTCTTCATCACAGCGACACCTTCTTTCGCAAACACACCGGCTTCTTTCAGCTCGGCCAAATCGCCGCGCATACGCTTGCCTTCGCCGTCTTCTGTCCAGCGTGCAAAGTAGCCCTCGCGCTGGTTCAAGACTCGGTAAGTGCCTTCTTTGCTTACATGGAAATCAAAAGTGCCACGGATGTGCCCCTTCATGGCATTTTCAATCGTGCCGAATTCGCCATCGGGCTCGATGATCTGAATCGACTCCGGCGAGAGTGCCACATGGTTAGGGAAGAAGAGATCATTTGACACCGCCGCATCCACGGTGACCCAATGGTCCGTGCCCGAGAGCACATGAGAAGAAGGCAGCAACCATAGGCGGTGCGCACTGGCAGTGGAAGCAGCCAGCGCCAGGCCGAGGAAACAACTGAGAGCGTTTTGATATCGTTTATTCATAATAACTAACTTTCTGGATTGGTTTGTAGTTTAAAAGTGACAGTGCCGAGTTCACGCGATCCTTGGGCACTGAGCTCAGGCAAGTTTTGGCCATCCCACTCAAAGGGGATGCGGATCATTTCGCGGCCGCCCACTTCACGTGAGGCCTCCACCACGAAGGCGTAATTGCCTGCGGGCAGATTAAAGAAGCCGCTCTCGCCTTGCCGATAGACGATGCGGTGGATGCCGGGGGGACGTGTTGGACCACTGACGCCATCAATCGGCATATCCTGTGAGCGACCGCTTTTACGCCACCATTGACGCAGGTCCTTGAGCCAGGTTTCCCCCTCTTCATTGCTCATTTTTACATCATAGAGCACTGACAAATTCTCCACCGCCTTACGGCCGGAATCTTCGATCCAGACCGCCACATAGGGCCGATGGTATTCCGCCACCGACAGACGGGGAATCTCGATCGTGGTTTCAAGTTGCAGGGCTGCCGTCGATTGCAAACAACCCGTGGAAAGTAGCGCCGCTTTGAGCGCGCTCTGTGTTTTGGTTTTCATAATGATTTAGTGCACAAAAAAGATGATGAGAATGAAGGGGAGCAGAAATCCCGAGATAATCAACGGCCAGGTGCTCGGGCGTCGTTTGGCATGCACCAGTAAGAGGAAGAAGCCTGTCATACAAAAAATGATCGTCGCCACGGAAAATACATCGAGAAAAACGAACCAGGCAAAACCGGTATTTCGCCCCTTATGCAGGTCATTTAAATAAGCAATCATCCCACGCGTGCTGCGCTCATACATCACCTCCCCACTCTCGCGGTCGATCAGCAACCAAGCATCCCCGCCGGGGCGCGGCAGACTCACATAAATCTCATACTCCGACCATTCACTGGACTGATGGGCCACCGACAGGTCAAACTCCTCCTCAATCCAACGCACCACGCTGTAGGGCAAACTATCTGTGGCGGCCGCTAAGTCTGCCTGCAATTCATCAGGCAGCTGCGCATCCTGCGCATACACCTCCGGCTCCGAGCCGATGCTGCCGGCATGATTGAGTGTAATGCCGGTAAAGGCAAAGAGCAGCATGCCCACCAGTGCGATCGCACTACTGACCCAATGCCAAAGATACAGCTGTTTAGTCAACTGTGCTTTCCAACGACGTTTCTTAGCTTTCATATACTTAATTCTTCTTTGGCGACGCATGTAAGCGCGACGGCTGCAAGACAAGCCAGAAAGCCAATACACACAGCAGCCCCGCCCGTCCCAAAGCCACTGCCAACGGCGCACCGCGACCTCCAAAACAACCACAATGGATGTCCAGGCCCCGTGCCGCACTCAACAACAAGATCACAACAAATAATGAGCAGAGCCCCCAAACCGCCGGCCTGACAGTTTCCGGCCAAAAGTTTGCAATCAATGCCAGCCCCAAGATTCCCTCCAAGTAAGGCACGAATAAAGTAATCAAACGCAGCCCTCGGTCTGGGATGGGCAGTTCATACGCAAGCAGCGCCGCATGAAATCCGGACAGATCCTGCAGCTTCGCCACCGCGGACCAAGCAAAGACGGCACCAAGCAGTATGCGGAGGATGCGCACGCTCCAGCGGTGCCCTGTGCCCCCATGCATCATTGCTCTAGCGCGCCCCCAGCCGCTGGTAATGTTTGAAAGACCGGAAAGTCATTTCTTGGGAAAAATATCCGCTGCTCACTGAACCAGTCCGTCGCCAGCCCAGCCAACAGTGCCAGCGCACAGAGCATAAGCAAACGTGCAGGCCGCAGTTGCATCAGCCGTGTCCGAAAGCGGCGCAGACAAGTCATTGCGCGCCCTCCGTCTTTAAGGCGGCATCCAGCACATGCCGGAAATAGGCCAAGTCACCCACCCCGTCGATGCGTGCTTCCAAGAAAGTCCCGTCGGGCTGGCGCTTGCGCAAAATAAAAGTTGGCAAAGTCTTCAGGCCCAATTGCTGCCCCTCAGCTAGGTCGGCTGCGAGCTCGGCTTGCAGTGCAGCGGAATCCAAGGCCGCCTCGAGAGCGGGAAAGTCCACTGAATCACGACTCCGCAGCAAACTATCCAAACGATAGGCCGGCTTGCGGCCATTTTCCACTAGAATTTCCTCCACAGCCGCATATTGCCCGCTGCGCAAGCCGGCGCGCGCGTAAGCGGTGAAACGGCTCTCGTCCTTTTCGGGATCTTCCGGCAAATCCAGCATCACCCAGCGCAACTTGCCAGTATCGATGTACTCCGCCTTGAGAGTGGGAAAAATGCTCTTCTGAAATTGACGACAATGCTGACAACGAAAACTTCGCGCCTCGATCACGACCACCGGTGCATTCGTTTCGCCGAAAGAAGGCCGCTCGCGTAAGGCAAACGGGGCGCCCAACAATGGGTCCACTGTATCTGCAACAGTCGAGAGAGGCAACATCAGCGCAGCCGCGGCAAAGGCTATCATAAGCGTGAACAATTTCATGTGCGTCAGTTTAGGAGTGAGTTGAAGGTTTAATGCAAAGAAGCCCCCGCGAGTCGTTGCGACCCGCGGGAGCTGTCTGATTGGACGTATGGATATAGATTTAGAAAGTATAAGTCGCGGAGAGCCAGAGGCGGCGCGGTTCTTCGTTATTGCTATAGACGTTCGAGTAGCTGGTGCTGCCACCGTCATCGTAGGCCTGATAGTCGACAAAGTCCTTATCCAACAAATTGTTGATGGTCGCGTTCAATGTCACATTCTCAGAGAGCTGATACACACCGCCGAGATGGAAGAGTACATAGGCTTTATAGTCGCCCAGAGCATCTTTCGCAGCACCCTCGCTGCGGAAACGTTCTCCACGGTATTCACCGCTCAACCAGAGCGAGAGCTTATCGGTGGTATTCCAGCGCAAGCGGGCATTCACCATATGCTCGGGTGTGTCGTAGAGTGGGTCTCCCTTGGAATCACCACTCTGCTGCTCACTATCGGTGTAAGTGTAATTGGCGGTCAAGGTCCAGTCTTCAGCAAACTGAATCGTAGTGGAAAGCTCCAAACCTTGTGACATCGCTTCATCGACATTCACAGTCTGTCTGAATTCGTCCACATTGGGCCAATTGCCGTAATCTACGCAACCGGGGCGATTCGGATCCCCCGCCCAGCTACAATTCAGCAAGCCGGGGCCATTGGCGATTTTGTCATCAAACTGATTGTGGAAGACTGTCGCACTCACGCGCACCCAATCGAGGTTGTCATAAACCACGCCCACTTCATGTGTGACACTGGTTTCCGGCGTCAAAGTCGGCGTACCGATCAGGGGAATCGTGCCCTGTCCACTATAGCCAGTAATACCGTCCGCAAGTTGATCGAGACGTGGCGCCTTGTAGCCATAGCTGATGCCCCCCTTCACCGTCCACTGATCGGTGACAGACCACACAGCATAGGCACGTGGACTGACTTGTGAGCCGAAAACATTGTGATCATCATAGCGCGCGCCAAAGGTCAGAGCCAAATCCGGCAGAATGTGCCACTCATCTTCAAGGAACAAAGCCCATTGCGTGTGTTCGTAAGGCGCATCCGCGACCCCGTCGATCATCTCGGCATCCCACCATTGACCACCCAGTGTCGCACGATGCGATCCTAGGTTATAAACGGCCTTGGTATCAAAGACGATATTAGTATTCTCCAACTCACGTGGACCACCGACATTAGCCGTGCCCGCAGGCAGGACGCGACCGATGGTTTCTGTCGCATTGTGCATCAAGCTGGAGTCCAGCTGACCTTGATCATAGCGCCAAGTGTGCGCCAACGTATATTGCTCACGGTTGAATTGAAGCTCATCCTCGTAGCCACGAACGCCCAAAGTTCCCAATTGAGCCTCACTATTGTCGTAGCTCTGACGAGCGATGTCCGCATCGAACCATAGGTCGTGATCTTCGTTTAACATATAAGTCAAACGACCGCCCAAAGTATAAATGTCGGCTTCCACAGGACTAGGGCCACGCTTACTCACTTCTACCGGATTCCCCGCATCATCTGTATATTCCAGATCCGACTCAAAACGCTTATAATAGCTTCCGCGCAAAGTCAGGCCCAGGGTTTCTTCGATCAAAGGACCGCTGAAATAGAAGTTACTGGTGGACGTATTTCCAAAATCGCTATCGCCTTGGATGGTGCCGCCCGTAGTCAAACTGCCACCCCACTCCGAGTTGACCTTGCGAGTGATGATATTGACCACACCGCCCATCGCGTCGGAACCATAGAGTGTAGACATTGGGCCGCGGATCACCTCAATCCGTTCGATCGAGGATACCGGCGGCAGAAAGCTCGTCGAGGTCGAGCCAAAACCATTAGGCGTCACATTACCTGCGACGTTTTGACGACGCCCATCCACTAGAATCAAAGTGTAGTCGCTAGGCATGCCGCGAATACTGATCTCGCGACCACCCGTCTTTCCAGCCGAAGAACTCACGTCGACCCCCTCAACCTCAGACAAAGCTTCTGCCAACGAGTTGACTCGCTTTTCTTCCAAGTCCTGCCTGGAAACCACAGAAATACTGGCGGGAGCATGGGTGATGTCCTGCTCAAATCCAGAAGCGGAAATCACCACCTCCTCGAACTGGACAGGATCCATCGCCGGGACCTCCTCAGAGAATGCTGTGCCAGAGGCAAAGATGCCCCCCAGCGCCAACACTCTGGCTACATTTATTTTTGAATCGTTGATCTGCTTAGCTTGCATAAGACGCTATTGAGACTCAGTCTCTAAGGTTAAGTCCAGCCACATTTATATTCAAAAACCCAAAGGAATGTCCAAAATCCCCAAAGAGCGGGTAAATTCGCCTAGGCACACACACAGACCTTGCAATTGCTCACGACGCGTCACGCGCTTGCCGACCCGACGTGCATCGCCGGGCGAGTGCCCCATCATTTTCTTATAAAAGCGCCCAAAGTTAGAGGGCGTCTTAAAGCCCAACTGATACGCAATCTCCGCAATACTCAGTTCTGGACGCTGAAGCCTGATCTGTGCTTCCAAGAGCAAGCGCTTCCGAATCCACTGCATCGGAGATTGCGCCGTGCTGGCATGCACGTGCTTCTCCAGTAAATAAGTCGAAATCCCCAGCTGCTCCGCATAGAAGCGCGAGCTATGCTGCGCGTGATAATGCTGATCCAGCAACGACACAAACCGCGAGGCCACCCGCACCGCCTCCCCCTCCTGCGGTGCAGCTAAGCCATCAAAATGGCGATTATAATGCACCAACAAAAGCTTAAGCCGGGCACACATCGTTTTCTCCCGATAGGCCTCATCCGAGGCAAATTCGCGCAACAGCCAGCGACATTGCCAATTCGCCTCTTCCGCCACAGCCGCACTCAATGACACCACAGGCGAATGCAGCATCGTATTCACAAACAACAACTCTGTTAAACTGTCGCTGGAATAACCGGCACGTATGATCAATTCATAATCAAATACGACCACATAGCCACGCGCATCTGCTGAAAATTCCCAAGCGTGCACCTGCCCTTGCTGCACCAGCACCAAGGAATTCGCCGCAACAGCCCACTCCCCCGTCTCACTAAAAAAGTGAGCACTGCCCTGATGCAAATAAAGTAACTCCATCACCTGATGCCGATGCGGTTGCCGCGTCGACTCCGGGATCGAGTGCCCCTCAAACTCCCAGATCTTGCAATACGACAAATCGTCGTGACCAAGGATCGGAACCTGCCCCGCCTCAACCGCCTCTTGATACTGTAGATTCGTAAATGCCATATCCTCAAATAAGATTGAGTCTCACTAGCGACAAGTAAACTCTAAAAAAAAAGCGGCCACCCGAATCGGGTGGCCGCTGAATTTTAAAGCCTTCGCTTTAGATCAGTTCAGATCGAGCTTAGAGAGCCTCTGGACCAGTCTCGTCGGTGCGGATACGTGTCGCGCTTTCGACGGGAATGATGAAGACCTTACCATCGCCGATCTTGCCAGTTTTTGCGGCTTTGACGATCGCTTCGGTCGTCTTTTCCGCGTCGGCATCGTCAACAACGATTTCGATCATTACCTTGGGCAAGAAATCAACTGTGTATTCACTGCCACGGTAGATTTCGGTGTGGCCTTTCTGGCGACCGAAACCTTTGACTTCCGTGACGGTCATACCTTCGATGCCGATGTCTGCGAGAGCTTCTTTGACCTCTTCAAGTTTGAAGGGCTTGATGACTGCTTTTACCAATTTCATAGTATTATGTAATCTGTGGTTATTTTTGTTAATTGGCTAGGCGAAACTTAGCGTGAGCTGTTTGCGAAGTCAGGATAGGCTTCTTGACCATGCTCACCGATGTCAAGACCTTCGGCCTCTTCTTCAGGTGATACACGGACACCGATAGTGACCTTCAGGAGACCGAAGACGATCATCGAGAAGATGAAGGCGAATGCGCCAACGGAGAGTGTGCCGATCAATTGGATTCCGAAACCGGCAGCGTCACTGAAGAGAGCCACTGCAAGTGTGCCGAAGATACCACATACACCGTGAACGGAGATGGCACCGACAGGATCGTCGATCTTGATCTTGTCGAAGAAGATGATCGAGAAGACAACCAGGATACCAGCGATGAGACCTGTGATGATGGCCCAGAATGGCATGATGGAGTCCGCACCCGCTGTGATACCAACAAGGCCAGCTAGGATACCATTGAGACCCATGGAAAGGTCAGGCTTCTTGAGGAATACCCATGAAGTGAAGATCGCGCCGAGGCCACCACCAGCTGCTGCAAGCGCAGTTGTGCAGAATACAAGCGATACCAAGTAAGGGTCGGCATTGAGAACCGAACCACCGTTGAATCCGAACCAACCGAGGAAGAGAAGGAAAACACCGATCGTAGCGAGCGGCATGCTGTGACCAAGGATCGGCTTGATGCGACCGTCGACATATTTACCAGCACGTGGCCCGAGGATCAGTGCACAAGCGAGAGCGGCGAAGCCACCGAAACCGTGAACGAGGGAGGAACCTGCAAAGTCGTAGAAACCACGAGCAGACAACCAACCTCCACCCCACTGCCATGAGCCAGTGATGGGGTAAGCGAAAGTCACAAGCAGTGTTGCGAAGATCATGAAAGAAGAAAGCTTAACGCGCTCAGCAACTGCACCCGAAACGATAGTCGCCGCGGTTGCAGCGAACATAGCTTGGAAGATGAAGTCAGTATACCAAGTGTAGTCTGCATACTCGGAAGTCATTAGATCAACCGAAGCAGTGACGTCGAACCATGAACCCATGGCAAACACACCCGCGGAGCCTTCTGCGAACCCAGGATACATCGCATTGAAGCCCCAGAGTGCATAAGAAATAAGCCCCATGCTGATGATGAAGACATTCTTAAAGAGAATGTTGACGGTGTTCTTGGATTGGCCGAGTCCCGACTCAACCGTAGCGAAGCCAAGGTGCATGATAAACACCAGAGCGGCAGAGATCAGCAGCCAAAGGTTACTGATCGTAAAGAAGGCGGCACCGGGAGTTTCCATGAAGGCCGCATAGGCCTCGTCAAATGGAATCGCGTCAGCGACAGCTTCGACAGCTTCAGCTGCTTCTGCAACCGGCATGTCCTGTGCGCCGAGCGAGCCGGCCATCAGAAACGCCGAGCTGCCGAGCAACAGAGCGAGAAGGTATTTCTTAATCTTCATTATATGTATTATTTAGTCAGGTTGATTGCTTTGTTCAGGAATTGAAATCGAGATACCCTCAATGGGGGGCATCCCGAGTAGATCGCGGAAACGCGAACAATACACATTTAGCACTCAGCATGCCAAGTTGGCATAACCCCCTATTAATTCATAATAAAACTACAAATTCTCACCTATTTGCAACACATACAACTAACGATCAGACACTTACAAGGATTGATAAATATTCTCTAAAAAATAAAAAAGGACGCATAAAATGCGTCCTTTTTAAAAATAAATGAGCTAAATAACGATCATCCGGGAGGCCAAGCCATTTGACGGCCACCCAGTACGTGTAAATGTAAATGTGGCACAGTCTCTCCACCGTCCTTACCATTATTAATGACGACACGATAGCCACCCTCCAGCTTCAACTTTTGAGCTACGGAAGCCGCCGTCAGCATCAGATGACCTAAAAGCGTCTGGTGCTCCGCCTGAGCCTGTGCGATACAGGGGATCACCTGCTTGGGAACGACGAGAAAATGCGTCGGTGCCTGAGGGTCGATATCATGCAGGACGATGCACAAATCATCTTCGTGTTCAATCTTCGCAGGAATCTCGCGATCGATAATTCGTTCAAATAAGGTCTTCATTGGATTAAGGATTCTCTTTAGTGTAAATCGCCACGAACTCAGCCATCAGCTCACGCAGGGTCGCCTTGATAGTATCCACCTCGTTCACATCGGAACGCGCGGTGCGGCGCAGCTCAAAAGTCGTCGCGACCGTCTTATCTTTATTACGGTCGATGGTGACATGATCACGAATCTGGAGAATCAAATCAAACTGCCCCGTCGACACGCGATTAGAGGTATCGATCGAGAGCACAATGAGTGGCACATTGAGCTCTGGCTTATTCGCAATGAAATTACGCAATTCAATCTCACCGCGCCGCAAAGAGAGCTCCATGATGTCACTCAAGTCCAGACGTTCTGTCGCCGTAACTTCGGTCGCAAATGAACTATCGATGTTCATATAGAGAAAGTTGATTCCTCGCAGGTGAGTGGCGTTTTCAACCGCTTGCAATTGTAACTGCAAGCCAACGAGAAGGGGGAGTAAGCAGAGTAAGTAGCGCATAACACAAATAACTAAACGACACAAAGTTTGTTGTAAAGCATCAGACAATACTCTCACAACAAAGTTCCTAGAGACCGCCCGAGCGACTATAGCACCACAACTTGCAAGCGCGAACCACGCGTGGCCCAGGCGCAGACCAATTCATTGATCCAATCGCGCACGCGTTGATATTGAGCCTCTCGCTGCCTCGTCCAGTATTTACCAGCTGGGCACACCGCCTCACGCAAGCCAGTAACGAGCAGCAAACATTCGCGGCGACCTGCTAACTTCTTCATTTCAACCACGATCGCCTGCCGTATCCACAGCGGGCTAAAATCCTCCAAACGCGGCACATGCCAATGAGCAAAAGCAAAATCGGCCCGGTGCCCGGAGACCCCGAAATGAAGTTTCGCTAATTTATCAACATAATCTCCCAGCGGCACACGTTCGAGATCCTCAGGGTGCTCCTTATAGGCAAACTCTAGGGCACGACGCGCATGCTCCGCCCGCTCAGGGTCGGACACACGCCCGAGCAATTCGTTGAGCGTCCGAAGCTGCTCGACTGCAATCAGCTTGGCTTTAGGCATTATCTGTCGAAGCTTTCAGCTCATTGATTTCCTGCGCCAACTCGGCCAAATCCCGAAAATCTTTATAAACGGACGCATAACGGACGTAAGCGATTTGATCCAAATGCTTCAAACGCAGCATAATCTGCTCACCGATGGCGTGGGCCGGGATTTCATGATCAAATTCTTTCTCCAAAGACGCCAACACATCCGCAATCAACATCTCGATCTGCATCACATCAATGGGCCGCTTTTCAACTGCCTTCTTGAGTCCACCCAGTACCTTAACGCGGTCAAAGTCCTCGCGGCGCCCATCACGCTTGACCACCTGCAAATCGGCACGCAGCACCTCTTCAATCGTCGTAAAACGATACCCACATGCCAGACATTCACGACGTCGACGAATCGAAGTCTCGTTTTTACCGGTTCGAGTATCGAGCACTTTAGTCTCAATAGAGGCGCATTTTGGGCAACGCATGATTAGCAATATGAATTCAACAATCAGCAGAGAGAAGGTCTACTAACAATAATTTGCAGCAGACTACTATATATAGCCCACTACATTTGCAATCCCTATATTTAGTAGCCAGGCTACAGCTTAAGAAAGTTCTCGAGCATCTTCATCCCCTGCTCCGTGGCCAGCGACTCGGGGTGAAACTGGACCCCCCAGATGGGAAGATCTTTGTGAGCCAAGCCCATGATTTCGCCCGCCTCTGTTTCAGCCGTCACCTCCAAGCAATCGGGCAAGCTTTCACGCTCGACCAGCAACGAATGGTAACGGGTGGCCACCATCGGATTGGGCAACCCCTGGAAAATATCCGTATCGCGGTGCGTGACGGGACTGGTCTTACCATGCATCAAGCGCTCCGCGCGCACCACCTTGCCACCGAAGTGCTGGCCGATACTCTGATGCCCCAGGCAAACCCCGAGCAAAGGCTTCTTGCCCGCAAATGCCTCAATCATCGCCAAGCTGACGCCTGCCTCGTTGGGCGAACAGGGACCGGGCGAGATCATGACACGGTCGGGATTCAGCGCGAGCGCCTCCTCCACCGTGATCGCATTGTTGCGAAAAACCTGCTGCTCCTCACCCAGCTGGCCAAAATATTGCACCAGATTATAGGTAAAAGAGTCAAAATTATCGATTACGAGAAGCATGCCGAAAATCAGAAGCGTGTTCGCCCCGAACTGCAAGCTCACAAGCAAATTGAAATCGAAGCAATTTCGCAGCTACTTGGTCATTTCCGCACGAGCGTTTTCATAGGCACTCAGCGCGCACTGCGAGCAGGCGGTGCGAACGTCGGCGAAGAAGTCGTTGCCCTTGTCATCGACGAGAATGTAGGCCGGAAAGTCCTCCACTTCGATCTTCCAAATGGCTTCCATGCCGAGTTCTGGATATTCCAACACTTCGACATTCTTAATATTGTGCTCCGCCAGCAAGGCAGCGGGCCCACCGATGGAGCCGAGGTAGAAACCGCCAAACTCTTTACACGCATCCGTGACCTGCTGCGAGCGATTGCCCTTGGCCAGCATGATCATGGAGCCGCCCTCCTTTTGGAAGGGATACACGTAGCTATCCATCCGACCTGCGGTCGTAGGACCGAAAGAGCCGGAAGGCTTGCCAGCGGGCGTCTTGGCGGGCCCCGCATAATAAACGGGGTGGTTCTTCAAATACTCGGGCATGCCCTCGCCCTTATCCAAGCGCTCCTGAATCTTGGCGTGCGCGATGTCGCGGCCCACGATGATGGTGCCACTCAGCGAGAGCGGCGTGGCGACCGGATACTTGGTGAGCTCCGCTAAAATGTCTTTCATCGGACGATTCAGGTCGATGGCGACCGGGTCTTTGGGCTTCGCGATCTCGCCGTCGGCAGGAATGAAACGACCGGGATTTTCTTCCAATTGCTCCAGCCACAGGCCATCTTTATCGATGCGCGCCTTGGCATTTCGGTCGGCCGAGCAAGAAACGCCCAAGGCAACCGGACAGGAAGCACCGTGGCGTGGCAGACGAATCACTCGCACGTCCAGGGCAAAGTATTTACCACCAAACTGTGCGCCGTAGCCCATCTTGCGAGTGTATTCCAGCAGCTTGGCTTCGAGTTCTGTATCGCGGAAGGCTTGGCCGTATTCGTTGCCCTCAGTGGGCAGTTCATCGTAATACTTGGTCGACGCCAGCTTTACCGTCTTCAGGCAGGTCTCAGCCGAAGTGCCTCCAATCACAAATGCGATGTGATACGGCGGGCAGGCAGAGGTGCCCAAGGTGCCCATTTTCTCAATGCAGAATTTTTCCAAATTGGCAGGATTGAGCAGCGCCTTGGTTTCCTGATAGAAAAAGGTCTTGTTGGCGGAGCCTCCACCCTTGGCGACAAAAAGAAAGTCGTAACTGTCGCCATCCGTTGCCAGCAGGTCGATCTGAGCCGGCAAATTACAGCCCGTATTCTTTTCCTCATACATGGAAAGCGGCGCCATCTGCGAATAGCGCAGGTTCTCCTGGGTGTAGGTATTATAGACGCCCTGCGAAAGCGCTGCTTCGTCACCGCCGCCGGTCCAAACGCGCTGGCCCTTCTTCCCCAAAATGATGGCGGTACCGGTATCCTGACAGAAAGGTAGCACGCCGTGCGCAGACACCTCGGCGTTACGCAACATGGTGAGCGCGATGGTGCGGTCGTTTTCTGTGGCTTCTGGGTCATCGAGAATGGCCGCCACCTTCTCCAAGTGCTCCGTGCGCAACTTGAAGGAGATATCCTTCATCGCAGCTTCTGCGATGTAAGTCAGCGCCTTGGGATCGACCTTCAGCATTGATTCCCCAGCGAAATCGACCGTTTCGACAAACTCGTTGGTCAGTAGACGATACTGCGTCTTATCTTTTCCAAGTGGAAATTGCTTTTGGTAATGAAACTCAGGTGCGGGCTTAGCCATAGTTATACTTTCTAATTTAGTTCAACTTTAGAATTAGTAGCGCTACTCAAAAAGAATTGCAAGACCGTAGCGATTCAAATTTTTCAAGCCCGCGGGGCCACAGCAGCCCGCACAAAGCGGGCGTGACAGTCACGCCCCTACAACTTAAGACTCGAGACCGCTCTCGAGCAATGCGGGCACTTGTTGCAGCAATTGATCGCGTGCAATTTCGGCCTCGGTGCCAGCAGTCAAGTCGCGCACTTTAACGACGCCGCGCTCCAACTCTTCGCTGCCGTAAATGAGCGCGAAGCGGGCACCGGATTGGTTGGCGGCCTTGAATTGCTTGCCGAAACCTTGATTCTTGAGCGGATACTCAACCTGGTAACCCAGTGCTCGCAACTGGCCGGCGTCGGCCAGCGCGGCATCACGCTCGTCCTCGCCTCCGATGATCGCGATAAACTCAGGACGCTGCATATACTCAGGCATCAACGATTTGCTTTCGAGCAGGTCCACCAATGTGACATCGCCCATCCCAAAACCGACCGCCGGCATATCGGGCCCGCCTAGTTTCTTAACCAGCGCGTCATAGCGCCCGCCCCCGGCCAAGGCACGCCCGGCGCCACTGGCCTCAAAGGCTTCAAAAACAAAGCCTGTATAGTATGCGAGCCCACGCACGATCCCGAGATCGATTTGAATAAAATCACCTGCGCCGGCTGCCTTGAGATTACGCAGTAGCTGCGCCCAGTCTTCCATGCGCGCCTTAGCTTGAGCTGCGAGATCCCCTTCGAGTGGTAAATTTTCAATATACGCACGCAAACGGTCGAAGTCGCGAATCGCGATCGCCTCCTCGATGCGGCCCAGGAAGGCTTCCGCTTGCTCACCGAGCACGGGTGCCAGCTTCTCAATGGTCTTGCTGCGATCGGTGCGCTCAAGCTTGTCGATAATTCCCAACACGGTGGCACTGCCCGCCTCGTCGAGCCCCTCGGCTGCCAACATCAACAGCCATAGGTCACGGTCACTGAGGCGCACTTTAAAGTCACCCGCACTGAGACCAAAGGCTTGCAACGCCTGACAGAGCAGCGCGATCAGTTCGGCGTCGGCGGTCGGGCCTTGCTCGCCGAAAATGTCGACATTGAACTGATAAAAAGCACGTAAGCGCCCCTTCTGCGGCCGTTCGTAGCGATAGTGTTCACCAATATTGAACCACTTAACGGGACGCTTCAGGCTATTAGCCTTAGCACCGATCAAGCGCGCCAACGAAGGCGTCATCTCCGGGCGCAGAGCCACCGCACGGCCGCCGCGATCTTCAAAATTAAACAGTTGGCTGACGATTTCTTCGCCCGATTTTTCGATATACAGCTCCAGTGGCTCCAGCACCGGGGCATCGTATTCCAAAAAGTTAAAGGCACGCGCGACCTGACGCCAGCGACCAAAAACATGATTCCGACGCGCACAGGCCTCCGGATAAAATTCCCGGAATCCGGGTAGCGTTTCAAACTGCATAATGAATCTCCCTTAGAAAGATGCTAAACGACTGGACCTCACGATCCGTCCAAAGATTTGAATTATTAAAAAAATCAAATCTTCCGAGTCGCAGATAAGCTCTAATTACAGAGCATCCACGTCCAAGTCCTGAAGCTGAGCCTTCAACTCCTTGCCAGCCTTGAACTTGATCACGGCACGCTTAGGAATGACGACGTCAGTCTCCGGCTTATTCGGGTTGCGACCGATGCGAGATTTGCGAATCTGCACTTCGAATACACCGAAGTTGCGCAGCTCAACATTACGTCCCTCGCTCAGCGCTCTGGCGATCGCGTCGAGAGTCAGTTGCACAGTTTCTCGCACTTCTTTTTGCGGAAAATCAGTTTTATCGTAGATATCTAGAACGATATCGCGTTTTGTAAGGTTATTGGACATCCTGGGTATGCTAGGTGGCTTGCGAAAATGAAAAATCAAAAGTTACTGTTGCTGCGATACTTCGGATCGCGAAAACACTGTCAAACTAGAAAAAATATGAGTGATAAAGAACCACCAAATCCTTTCGAGGAAATTCAACGTCAATTAAAAGATTTGTTCAAGGACTCGAATGTAAAAGTGTCAACCCATGGTTTCACCGAAAGCGATCCTTTTGCCGACGAGCCCGAGGAGTCCGAACCGGAAAAACCGAGCGAACCCAATAAGAGCGCTCAAACGCTGGACAATATTCGCAACTTCCACCTCAAACCAAAGGAGATACGCGACTATTTAAATCGCTTTGTCATCCGTCAAGATGAGGCCAAAAAAGTTCTATCTGTGGCGATTTGCGATCACTACAACCATATCCGCAGCACACTTTCCGGCGAAAGCACGGAAGCCACCGAGTATAGTAAGCAAAATCTACTCTTTCTCGGCCCGACTGGAGTCGGCAAGACCTACCTGATGAAAAATGTGGCGCGCCTGATCGGCGTCCCCTTCGTCAAGGCCGATGCAACCAAGTTTTCAGAAACTGGCTACGTCGGCTCCGATGTGGAAGATCTGGTGCGCGATCTAGTCAAAGCGGCCGATGGCGACATCGAACTCGCCGAAAAAGGCATCATCTTTGTCGATGAAATCGATAAAATCGCCGCCGAAGCCGGCGCGGGAGGACGCGATGTGTCCGGCCGCGGCGTGCAAATCAACCTGCTCAAACTAATGGAGGAGACAGAGGTCAGCCTCTTCAGCCCGACCGACATGATGGCTCAGATGCAGGCCGCGATGGAAATCCAGCGCGGCGGTAAGCCGAAGCGAAAATCGATTAATACCAAAAACATTCTCTTTATAGTGAGCGGCGCTTTCGATAAATTGGCCGAATCGATCAAAAAACGACTCTCCCAAAACGAGATGGGCTTCGGAGCCAGTGTGAGCGACGAGGAAGAAGACCTCTCCGCTTACCTGCAGCACGCGGAGACCAGCGACTTTATCAAATACGGATTCGAGCCCGAATTCATTGGCCGCGTACCTGTGCGCTGCGCCTGCTCCGCACTGAGCTCCAACGACTTGGCGCACATCTTAACAACCTCAGAAGGCAGCGTGCTCCACCAGTATCGCGACGACTTCCGTGGCTACGGAATCGACTTCGACATCGGCCCCGAAGCCATCATGGCCATCGCCGAGGCTGCCAGCCAGGAAGGCACCGGTGCCCGCGGCATTATGACCGTCATGGAACGCCTCTTCCGCGATTATAAATTCGAACTGCCCTCAACCGCGATCAAGCACTTTGAAGTTACGCCCGAAATGATCGCCGACCCCGCAGCCAGCCTACAGGCCCTCAAAGCAGAGAACGCCCACTTACAAGCTGCCGTCTGGGAAAATGACATTAAACGCTATGCCACGGCCTTCGAGAAGCAGCACGGCTTCACCCTGGAATTCAAACCACTGGCGGTGGAAGCCTTACTGCAAGAAGCCGAACAACGTGACCAAAGCATTCAGTCACTCTGCAGTGACAAGTTTAAAGATTTTGAGCACGGATTGAGCATTATCAACCGCAACACAGGCCAGACCGTTTTCAAACTGGGCAAGCTCGCGATCGAAAACCCAGATAAGGAACTTTCTAAATGGGTGGTTCGCAGCATCGAAAGCGTCAAAGGAAGCTCAGATTGAGATTGAACGCGCTCCAAAGTTCCCACTCCCTACTCTCCATTCAATAAGATGCCAGAAGGAAAAGCAGTCAGCCAAATGTTCGCCGGAATCGCCGGGCGCTACGACGTCGCCAATCACCTCCTCAGCGGAGGGATCGATTTTTACTGGAGGCGCGTGCTCACGCGCATGGTGCAGCAGCGTGCGCCCAAGGATATAGCGGACCTCGCGACAGGCAGTGGCGACGTCGCCTTCAAGCTGCGCGACCGCATGGGCACCAGCGTGCCCGTGACGGGGCTGGACTTCTGCGAGCCGATGCTGGACGAGGCCCGCAGCAAGCGCGCGGCCAAGCCTGCATATGCCGACATCGAATTCGCCTTCGGTGACTGCATGCAGTTGCCACTGGAGGACGCCTCCGTCGATGCGGTCACCATTTCATTCGGAGTGCGCAATTTCGAAGATCGTCAGCGGGGGCTAAAGGAGATCCTGCGCGTGCTACGCCCTGGTGGACGTCTGTTCGTGCTGGAATTTTCGCAGCCGGACCGCTGGTTTCGCCCGATCTATTATTTCTACCTGAAATATATTTTACCCTGGGTGGCGGCCATCGCGACAGGCGACAAGAGTGCCTACGACTACCTCGCCGGCACGATTGAAAATTTCCCCACTAAGGAGGCACTCTCTGAACAGCTCAAACTTGCTGGCTACGAAACTGTCGCAGCGAAGGGACTGACTTTTTCCATCGTGGCGATCCACGAAGCAAGGAAGGCGGACTAAGCCCCCTTGGGATATTCACTGGCGCACTACATCGAACCGAGTCGCACTGGATAGAACGGGGGAATGGCATCGTCCAATATCCGCGCACTCGGATTCACGAGATGAACCTGAGTCTCAGAATACCTCAGTTGTTCGACCAAATCCGCATAGAGTTTCTTCGCTGAAGCATACTCAACGCTAAGTCTTTCATTTGATAAATCCTTCTTCGACCACTCATCGAGATACTCTCCAATAATTGTTGTTCGAGCGTCTAAATCCTGCACGCGCTTCATCAAGGTATCGACTGACAGCTTTAACTGATAATTGATCGCCTCTTCAGCAAAAAGGTTAGCAACAATTGCCGCCATGATGGGATCCGGATGTTCATAACTGACACGTATCGTCAGCAACTCCACGTCCGCATCCACCGTTACGCCTCTTCGCAAAACTTCATAGAGTGACAGAGCTGAGTCACCTCTGCCAGCAACAGGGATTGGTGCCATCAGACGATCACGTTTTTTATCTTGGAGACGCTGATCCACTCCTTTTAAAACCGAATCCGACTGTGCAACGGCGACATGATAGGAAAAGTCCGCCTTGGTGGGATTCACATTCTGCTCCGAGTTCAAGTAATCCTGACGAAAAAATTTATCGGTGACCAGCAGGGTCGCCGTGGCTTTATATATGGGCGACGAATCATCCCAAACGGAAACAGTCTCAACAGATGACTCTGCTACAGAAGCAGAAGACTCGATTGAAACAACAAGAATTACAATCAGTTGCGTAATTTTGCGTAGCATTAATCTCATACCTCATAACTAAACCTATGAAGGTTATTATTCAATCTTAATGAGTTTACAATCAATCTTCCAAGGAGACGGCCGCTCCGTCGACGGATTCGTCGTCATCGACAAAGCGGACGCAGAAGGCGGCGATCAACATCGAAGCGCCGCCCAGCAGCACCGCATTCATGGTATTGCCACCGAGTAGACGGGTCATGACATAACCGAGACCAAGTGAGGCAGCAATCTGCGGTAGGACGATGAAGAAATTAAATACCCCCATGTAAAAGCCCATCCGACTGCCAGGAATCACATTGGCCAGCATGGCATAGGGCATCGAAAGGATGCTGGCCCATGCGATGCCCACGCAAACCATTGAAGCCAATAACAATTTCGCATCGCCAACGAAGGCCACCGACAGCAAGCCCAGCGCACCGATCGCTAAACAAGTGGTATGAATGCCCTTGGCGCTGAACTTACGCACAATCAACAACAGTAAGAACGCAAAAAAGAAAGCCACCCCATTATACACCGAGAAGCATACGCCGCCCCATTCGGCCCCAGCCTGATACGCCTCGCTGCCATGGTCTGTGCCTCCGAAGATGTGCGTCGCCACCGCTGGAATGAAATAAATCCACATACAAAAGAGGCCAAACCAGGTAAAGAACTGCACCACGGCGAGTTGCTTCATTGCCTTGGGCATCGAGCCAATACCCTCGAAAATTTCCTTAAACGCATTGCCCACCCCTGCGGACTCACGTTTCATTTGCTCAAACGCTTCCATATCCTCCGGCGGATACTCTTTAGTGGACAAAATCGTATACAAAACCGCGGCAAAAAAGACACCTGAGCCCACGTAAAACGCAATTTTTACGGTTTGCGGAATCGCCCCGGTGGCGCCTTCCGCATTGGTGACACCAAACCAGTTGGAGAGCATCCAAGGTAAAGAGGAAGATAGCACCGCGCCCAGTCCGATCAATAGACTCTGCATCGCAAAGCCCAGCTTGCGCTGCTTCTTATTGAGCTTATCGCCGACGAAGGCTCGGAAAGGCTCCATACTAATATTAACCGAGGCATCCAAAATCCAGAGCAAGCCAGCCGCCATCCAGAGTGAACTAGAGTTGGGCATCGCAATCAGCGCAAGACTCGCCAGAATGGCGCCCACTAAAAAGTAAGGTCGACGACGTCCCAAGCGCGTCCAGGTGCGATCACTATAGTAACCGACCAATGGCTGCACGATCAATCCAGTCAGCGGCGCCGCCAACCAGAGAAAAGGAATCGTGCTCTCGTCGGCACCCAGATATTGATAGATGGCGCTCATGTTGGCCATCTGCAGCCCCCATCCAAACTGGATACCAAAGAAGCCGAAGCTCATGTTCCAAATTTGCCAGAATGATAGTTTTGGTTTATTCATAGTGTAACTGTCGTAGAGTTGGTGCGACTATCGCAGTGGAACGGCCCCTCGGTGGGCCGCGCGCCCGCGAGCGGTTTCGCGAGTGAGGGTTTCCAAATGTTGCAGCGCTTCGTCGAGTCTCTTCGTCATCGTCAGGCGCCAAGCCCAGCTGCCAGAGGCTTTACCCGGCGTATTCATACGTGCCTCGGATCCGAGGCCTAGTATATCCTGCACTGGCACGATGCTAGCGCCCGCCCGCGAGCGATAGAGACTGCGAATAAAATCCCAATGAATCTCGGAACCGTCGCTGGCAAAATACCCTAAGGCCATGGCACGCTCCGCCTCGATTTCCTTTGCGGTGCGCGTGCTGCCCTCCCCCGCCTGACTAGAAAACCAGCCGACAACGGTATCATTATCATGCGTGCCCGTATAAGCCACACAGTTTGGGGCGTAATTTTCAGGCAAGAAAGTCGAACTCATCGGATCGGTGCCAAAAGCAAACTGCTCAATGCGCAAACCTGGTAAATTGTAATCGTCGCGGAGCTTTTCAACTTCGGGGGTAATCACCCCCAAATCTTCCGCAATCACAGGCAGGGGAAGTCCATGATCAGTGACAAATGCATCAAACACCTCTCTGCCCGGCGCAGGAATCCAATGCCCCGCGGCGGCGGTTTCCGCCCCACCTGGTACTTCCCAGCAAGCATCAAAGCCGCGAAAGTGATCGATACGCACCACATCCACCCAGGATAAAATACGACTCAAGCGCTGCCGCCACCAGCCGAAATCCTCACGACGGTGTGCCTCCCAATCGTAGAGCGGGTTTCCCCACAGTTGCCCCGTCGCAGAAAAATAATCGGGCGGCACCCCTGCAACCACACTCGGGCTTCCATCGGCGTTGAGACGAAAAAGCTCAGGCTGACACCAAACATCGGCACTGTCGTGTGCCACAAAGATGGGGAGATCCCCCACCAAGCGAACCCCCAAGTCCTGCGCGCGCTGCTGCACACGCGACCACTGCAGACGCAGAATAAATTGCTCAAAACACACCCGCTGAAGCTCGGAGTCTAACTTGATGGCGATCTCTTGCAAGGCCTTGGGATTCCGGTCGCGGAATTCAGCTGGCCAATCAGTCCAAGCAACACGATTAAAATGAGCTTTCAAAGCGCTAAATATTGCAAAATCCTGTAGCCAGTCGTCCTGTGTAGCGAGAAAGTCCGCATACTCACTTCGGAGCGGATGCGCCGCTGGCAAAGCAAAGAACTTGCGCGCGGCCCGCGAGGACAGTTCTGCCTTGTTTGCGTAAACTTGCGCGAAATCCACTCTCGAATGCAAGGGCATACGTAGCGCCAACAGTTCTTGATCGTCCAACAGAGCACGTGCATGTAGATCTTCCGGACTCAAAAAGACAGGATTGGCCGCAAAGGCCGACAAGCCCTGGTAGGGCGAATCTCCGTAACCTGCCGGATTGAGCGGTAGAATTTGCCACAGGGTTTGCCCATGCGCCGCCAATTGCTCGACCCAGCGCAACGCACAGGGGCCGAAATCACCGATTCCAAACTGATTAGGCAAAGAGCTCGGATGCATGAGTAGACCGCAATCTTGCTTAAAGAGACGAGTAGACATTAGAAACTTCCTTCCTGACGAGAGATTTGAAAAGCCCCGAAATAGGCGTTATGCGCACCACCATTCAAATTGAAGAGGGCAAAACTATGGATCTGCACAGAGGCATCCCCTGTTTCGGCTATAGGCGGGCTCATGCGCCTGTGGGGAAAAGTATGCACGACACGATCACTCAAAGTTGTGATTTGCAGGTCATAGTACCCTGCCTCGCCCACACTCACCCCAACTTCGATGCCCGCTTCATCTAAAAATACCCGAGTGTTGAAGCGACCAGCGGCATCCAGAATCTGATAGGTACTCAGCCCCTCGATCACAGCCAGCACCAACGCGCGTCCAGTGCTCAGCTCACTCAAATCTGCTGCCGTCTCGGAGTAGCGCAATGTGAACCCGACACTGGAGATGCCTGCAGCATCTCGCTCAAACTTGGTGCCAAAGCCATCAAACTCGAAGCGCAAAGAAAACACATCTCCCGCCATCAAAGGATGCTCCAAGGCGCGAAAGGCCGCCGTCTCTTCGAAGCCAGTGCCATTGGCAAAAATACCAAAGGCAAAGCCCTCACGCGCCGACTCAGACAGATCTGCCTCTTGAGCCGCCTGTGCAATGAAGAAACCCGCGTATTGCGCCTCCCCCGCGGCCCCATACTCAGGCGACAATAGCTGCCAGCTCTTGAAACCCCGCCCCCCCGAGTCGCCTGTCTGCCAACCATCCGCATAGACCTCATAATAAGCCTCATCCTCTGCCGCGATATACGACTGAGCCTGACTGGGCACGGCTGCCGTCAAGGCAAACAGCAAGCAGCAGGCACATCTGAGGCAGGAAACTGAAAGGGGGCGAAAAGTCATAGACAAATAATTTCACTCCACCGTAAGCATGCAGCTAGCAGACAACAGAGCAGGCCACAGTTGACAGTTGAATAAATGAGACTCTCCTCATCATTATAAGTCTTGGAAAGATAGCTCACGAATATTTAGCCATCTCCATTTATTGTCTGAGTCCAAAAACCAGAGATCTAATAATGCGCCTCGATCCTCTACCAAAATATTGCGCCGATTAGAAACTCCATAGAAATCGCCCGCAGAAATTGCTACTTTCGTACTTAAAATTGAATATACATCCTTGTCTTTATATTTACTCATCCAAACGCGATGCGTTCTTAACTTCAGATGCTCATCATCAGCACTAAGATTACGGTATCCAAAAACTCCCATAAAAATGAAGTCCTCAGGCAATGTATGACCGTGATCAGACCACACATAATGATTAACAAGTTCCCGATCATTTTTAGCGATACCATTGTAAAACTCAGCAATAGCTCTTTCTAAAGATACTGGGACTGAAGCATTATTGATCGCACTTGGTAAACTAGATGGTCTTTGAAAAAAAACTTCTTGATCAATTTCCGAATACCCAAAGAGACTTAAAAATATAATCGTCAATATACTAAAAATTATTTTTTTCATAAAAAGTTATACCTCTTTGACATAATATGTCGCAAGCCACGCGAAGTCATGCGTGTCTTCTTCAACTTCCAAGGATACAGAGCCATAGTTATGTTTGCACCAAATTCGCATCTCCGCCCAAAAGGCCGCATCTCCTTCCGGCGTCCCCAGCCGGAAGCGGGAAGTCGCTCGCGTCCCCCAATCCACTACGACCGATTGCGCATCGTAGCGGTCACCATACTTCTCATCAAACCAAGCGTAAAAATCGGTTTCGTTCACCGACAAACTTAGGTGATTTCCTTGGATCAAGCAGAAGATTTCCCCACTCGGCATAACCTCGTCGACCTGAATGGGCTGCCCTTCCGGGAATTCCATAAATCCGTAGTCTTTTCCGTTATAACGAATCGGCACCTTGACAGTTGATTTTAGATTCAATGAGTCCGGCCATAAATGTCGCTGAGCCGCAATTTCCTCAAAGGTGATTTCCGGCAGCGCTTCGGGCTCGTCGATCACCATGGGCTCTGGAGGCGTCTCGACCACAACCGAGGAAGCCGGTCGTGGTTGTGGAGCAAGCTCGGCGACTTTGCTAGACTGGGGCGCAGGGATACCAATCGTCCGGCGAATCTTTTGAGCCCAATCAGAATCCTCTGAGGTGGAGACCCAAAACCACGCAAATGTGCACCCACCTATCAAGAGGACAAAAAACACCATCGTCTTCACGAGTGCTCGAAACTGTGGATTACCTTTCTTTTTCACAATTATTTTTCGAGTTCCTCTCCGCCCCATCAATTTACCGCCGTGTCCTCCGTCTCGCCGTCAGCTTGATCTTCAGTCAGGATGGTGCGCCCCACTAATTGTCCTTGATCGTTCCATTGATAAGCAATGCCTCGCAACAACTCATCGAATTTATTATATGCGGAAACCGTATTCGTATTGGGCGATCACTTTGCCGTCTTGACGCTCAGCGACTAAGCGTCCGGCAGAATCATAATCAAATTGCACGGTGCCGTCGGCATCGCTGCGCGACATCAATTGGTTGGCCGCATCGTAAGTCATGCGCACCGTTTGGCCATGCACGACCTTTTCGGTGATGTTGCCAGAAGCATCATAGACATAACGCTCGTCGAGCGCGGCGGTTGCGACTCCCGTATCGGTGGTGACAGCAGTCAAACGCCCTGCGGCGTCGTAAGAGAAAGCCTGCTTCATTTGAGCGGCTTGAGCAACACTGAATGCAAGCAAGAAACTGCTCCCCAGCGCGACGATTTTGATCTTCGACTTCAGGTTCATGATATTAGCAATGGGTCGTTAACATTTTCCTAATTCGACTAATCAATCCTAAGCTATCGTTAGCAAGTCAATACCCCAGTACCTATTTTAAGGTATTGCAGAAACAATACCCAAACCTAAGCTACCGCCCCTGAAAAACAAAGTAATTCAATGTATGCCGATCGTCAGTCTTCAAGCGATCTAGAGATAAGCTGAAGCATACAAGCTGGCCAGACGGGCCGCACATCATCCGTCAGCGCACCACTGGCAGCAAATTCCCAATCATACTGACGCGCGGCGCGTTTCAAAGGCACCTGTCCACCTGAAACGTCCATCATGGGGAATAAGAGCATACTTGAGGGGTATTCAGGCAGCACACTCGCGAGGGGGATTCCAGTCGCGTCTGGATGAAGCCAAATCACTTGACTCACAGCGCCAGAAAGCTCGGCAGGCGGACGCAAGCGACCGGAGGTCAGTAATCCTAGCAGTGCACGGCCACTCGGTTTCTGCAGTATCATTTGCCCCCACTCAGGCGGTAAGCGATGCGCATCCCCAAGCAGTGGCAAAACAACAAGTTCGATCCACCGATCCGGCAAGGCTTGAGCCAAACGACGCACCTCCTTGCCCCAATCCGCGCCAAAGACCCTCAGGCCCCGCAAATGTAAAAAGCGCAAGCACAGTCCATTCGGAAACCACGCTATCAAAGCCGCGCCTCTTCGGGTCGGTTCGATGCGAGAGCGCGATAGGACCAAGAGCTGTGCGAGCGAGACTAAGCTCACGAGCCAAGCCTCCGCCGTCATCTAAACTGCCAATCTGCATCTGAGCAGAAACCACTGGAACGGCCATCGCAGCACTCGCTACCAGAAGTCGAACCAATCGGAAACCAACGCCGACAAACATTGAATTATTCATAACAGCAATTGCGATGTGCGGCTTAGCTGAAACTTAGACATGAAATCAGATCTTTATATTTTGCGTTTGGTCCTCTTTGTTTCCTCGTTCCAATCATACATTCACATCTCAAATATTGTGTAATCTGAAAGATCGTATGAATACTTGAAAGTCACACTCTTTTCTTCAACGATTCCAGCACTTTTCGAAAACAGTAAATACTCCATATATCTCAACTAAGCTCTACTGGTTATTTAAGGTACAAAACGACCTTAAGGTGGATGGCCGCCAGCAAACGCGGTAATGGAAGGAAAAGCCTGCCGAAGTTAAGTGAGACTTACAAGGGAAGCGTAACTACAGAATGCTGGCTTAAAGCGAGTGCCCACCTCACAACACACCGCCGAAAACAGGCTAATAGCAACTCAATTAACCCATTAGGCGAGCTTATCGACAACCATCCTACCATTAAAGAAAGGAAGCAACATGACGGTTGCACTTGCCATTATTTAAAATAAATAAATACACAAGAATAGGCACGAGTGTTGCCTCATAGACAAAGCCCGAATCTTCCAACTGAAAATAAAAACCAATACAATGGACTTCACCACACAGCTCGGACTCGACCCCAATACAGCGGCTTACGCCCAAGATGAGCAATCGCTCCTCGAATATGTGAATTTAAAACTAACCTCGATCGGTCAACCGACCTTCGAGGACGTTAGCGATTCTCGCTTCAGCAGCTTGAGCAAGTCACTGCTAGCTAGCTATCAAGAAAAATCCCGACTACTCGCCGACTACTTGCCTCCCTGCGACCAGCGGGTGCAAGGTTTTCTGGCAGAATACTTCAGCGATCTCGACCTGAGCGAGATGCCACATCTGCCTAACAACACTTTGATCCTAGACCGTCATGGAGTGGCTCGCACGCTATCGCTCCCAGCGAAGGGCGACCACTTCTCTTCAGAGATCATCGACTCTTACCGCATCCAACAAGGAGTGCTACACAATCCCAAGAGCGATCGCCGCACCACGAAGGGGGTGTTCCATGTCACCGAAGGGGGACTCCCAATTCCCAACGATAAAAAAGCGGTTCCTAAACTAGCCGCCGCACGTCTCTTTGCCAAAGCACTCAAAGGAGCGCCTGAATCACTACAGACATTACCCTTCCTCGCCAATCAAGAAGAGAAAGCGCGCGCGTGGGTCTCTTTACTACTACGTCCTGTAGTGGTTCCTGAAGTCGATGGCTTCAGCCAAGAAAAGACTATGGAAGTGCGCTTTTTCGCACCGGGCAACTTGGTCTGCAACCTGGATTTCGTAGAATCGATCTTCGGCAATGCTGGCGACCCATTCATCGCCGACAACGACGCGGCCCTCGACCCTGCACACTGGACGGGCCACAGCGGTTGCGTGATCCTCGCGCCACATCTGATGGGCACCACCAAGAAGGAGCTGGGCCTGCCCAACATCAAAGATGCCACCGAACGCCAAATTCGCGATGGCATGTGCTGGGAGCAGGAAGACGAACTGTATAACGATGGCGGCGCCTTTAAGATCACTTGCCGCGACGAGCGTGGTGTGGTGGTTACGGCCATCGCCGACAACTACTTCGGTTACTGCAAGAAGGAGGTCAAAACGCAGATTGGTTACTCCGCGAACTTGAACGGTCTGGCGGAAGAAGAACACGCCGGGGGCACACTCGCCTTTACAGGCTACGACCTGGGCGAAGACTTCCAACTCAGCCAATACTATCCGGTCGTCGATCAAACTTTCGATGGTGTGGCAGCACGCTACAGCGATCGTATCGATATCAAGCCTCAAGGCTATGCGATCGATAAGACCTTCAAAAATATCATCTACATCCCCGAAGATGCCCGCATTGAGCTCAACTCGCAGCGCATCAGCTGGTCCAAAGAAGGTGAGACCCAAGAGATTAAACTACTGCCGGGTAACACCTACGTGCTGCCTTCTGGCTACAAGGTCGAAATGATGAAGCCCGCCGAAGGTCGCCGCTGGCGTCTGGTAGGCTACACCGCAGAGAGCCGCGTATGTCACAAGCCCTGCACCGTATCCGGTGGAGGTAAATCCGAAATTTCCAAGCCCATCACGGACGCAATTATTTCCGGCCCGGTGTTTGTGCGCGACTTTGAAGGTGACTTCGACCTCGCGGAAGAGATCATAAACAAAGAATATGGTCAGCGCTTCCTGGATGAATCCAAGAACAAAACAAAGGGACGCCCACTACTTAGTAATGAGCGCTCGCTCGGTTCAGTCATCAAGCTACTGACTCCTTCCAAATCTGAATATACCGAAGAATTCAATACTTGGCTCAAATCGATCCCACAGCAGGTCAAAGAGCTGGTACTCATCATCAAGCGCTTCTACAAGGAAGACTGGGGAAGCGATTGGCGCAAGCGTTTCAGCGTCGATCTAATCAACGGAGAGTCGGGTAACATTCTGCGCTATCGCGAACAGCAAATGCTCACGCAATACCTGCGCATCGGCTACACCGAGAACGGATCTTGGCGCACCTTTGGTTTGCGCAAGGACTTCATTCCCGCAGCCAAGATCTCGCTGGAAGACGACATCACCGCATCAGTGGTGGCGCCAAGCTCTCAACTGAGCAGCCTACCTCCGGGTTGGTCGCTGCCTTCAGCTAAATTCGTACATAACTGCGAATACCGCTTCTTCCAACGCCCCGACGACGCCATCATTCGCGGCTACGATAAGGGCGCGGAACAAGACCTGAGCTCCTTCGGCAGCTTCCTGAGTAACTACGAGCCACTGGACCGCGAATTTGCCAAGAACGAGACAGAAGATGCCATCCGCTTCGGCCAATACACGGAGCCCATGCGCGACATGGTGCTCGACTTCAGCCATGGCAACTCACCGGACTACTACTCGACCAATGCCTACCCACGCATCGTCGATGGCAGCCCAACTAAGAATCCGCGCTACTTGCAAGTCCGTCCCGACTTAAAAGACCCACGTGCCGTCTATCTGGCCGACATGAGCTCACGCCTCTTCCGCCGCCAGGATTCACAGTCCGCACTCCTGCGTCCGGTCACTTCGATCCTACCTGGGCGTCGCAACAATCCAGCCGAGCCAGACGCAGGCGTGAAGCCACTCTGCGTATTCAGCCCCATCCACCACATGGAGCTGCCAGAGCTGTTCATGGAGTATATCGCAAGTATTACCGGCAAGTCGCCCTCCACTACAGGTGCCGGCTCCGAAGGCGCGCTCACCAAGGGCCCCTTCAACGCCTTGCCTCCGATCTACGACATGAACAACGCGCTGGTTTCTTACCTCGCGACGGATCAGCCGGTCTTCATCACAGCCGCTGGCTATGTCGGCCCTAACTTCCGAGTGGATCACGACATCAGCCTACTGGTGCCCGAAATCTGGTGCCGTCTGAAGGATCAAGAGACCGATCCAAAATGGATGCTGGATCACGGCTACCTAGAGAAGGTGGAAGACTTCGAGCACAATGGTAAAAAAGTGCTCGCAAGCCGCATCGGCTACCGGATCACTGCAAAATTCGTGCGTATTTTCTTCGGTCGTGTCTTCAACAACCCGACCTCGGTGCTGGACGAGCAAATGCTCAAACCTGAGCTGCAAGACATGGATACCTTTGTCGAAGGCATGGAGACTATCATCGCGGCACACAAGCAAGCCGCCGAAAACTACTTCGCCGACGGCTCTATTGAGGATGCCTGCCCACCGCTGAAGGCCCTACTCCACATCATGAAGGACGGCCACTACGAGGGCGAAGGCCTCGATTCTGCTAAGGTGCGCGAGCTCTTCACCCGCGAGTCAATGCTTGCCAGCGATTGGTATGCCGAGCGCCTACAAAGCCAGCAATCACACGATATCGCGATGTGGAAGAACAATGTGCAGTATCTGCAAAACTTCCTGCAGCGTGAATCACATTCCGGAGTGGCCAAACGCCTCAATATCGAGTCGCGCCTGACCGCTGCCAAGGAAGAGCTGGATAAAGTCAGTTCTAAGAAATACCTCGAAACACTAGTCGGCACACTGGGCCGCCAGCCGATCGAGAAGTAAATCGGGAAAACAAAATCGTTTTAATCCAGAGCTTGGGGCTTCCGCCTCAAGCTCTTTTTTTTTTGAGCCGCTCCCCCGGTTCGAAGAACCGAGGCTGCGGAGGGTGACTGCTCCCCCGGTTCGAAGAACCGAGGCTGCGGAGGGTGACTGCTCCCCCGGTTCGAAGAACCGAGGCTACGGAGGGTGACCGCTCCCCCGGTTCGAAGAACCGAGGCTACGGACCGAGGTAGGCATCAAAAAAAAGAGGCGCCCGCTTTCGCGGACGCCTCTGAAAGATTCGGAAGAATCAAGTATTAATATACTTGAGTCGCTTCTTCTTCAGGAACTGGAGTCTTAAGAAGATCCGAGCTCATTTGTGCGCGGAAGCGAGCGTCACCTTCGGCGACTGCTTGAGCGACAACACGGAACTCGATGATTTGCTTAGCCTTCAATACACCGTAAGGAGCGAAGCTGACGTTGTTGCCAGAGATCGAACCTTGAGTGTCACCAGCAGCAGAGAGAACCTTCAGTTGGCTTGGAAGTTGAACTTCGAGGCCGACGTTAGTGTCTTGTGCGGTTCCTTGGTTAGTGATCTGAATCACATATGTAGTTTGCTCACCAACGAGGAGCGGATCCTCGGTGTCGATCACTTCGATCAGCAAGGCTGGGTAGCCGCGCCATTCTGTGCAAGCGTCGTCGTTTCCGCTGAGGCCGTATTCAGCCGATGCAGCGCTAACTTGGTTGCAGTAAGTGCCTTCTTGTAGACCGAGAACTGTAACGTCGAAGCTCTTAGACTCACCAGCACCGAGGCTTGTGGTCCATGTAGCTGTGTTGCCATTGATTTGTGCACCAGGAGCAGAAAGCAGTTTGTTTTGTGCAGGAACTGTGTCCACAACAACTACGTCTGTAAGAGGCACGTCACCAGTGTTGGTGGCTGTGATTGTGTAAGAAGCCTTCTTACCAACGAATTGCATTGGTGTGCCTTCCTTAACAACGTCGATACCAGCTTCGACGACTACGACACATGCGTCGTCTTCAACAGAACCAGCATTCGAGGAAGAAGCCACCGCTGTGTTGCAGTGCTCACCAGTTGCTGTAGCAGTTGTGTTCACTGTGACGTCACGGCTTTCACCTGGAGCCAATGTGCCAAGGTTTGTTGTGAGCGTGCTGTTACCGCTGTCATGAGAAACGCCAGCAGGCAATGTGTCTGTAAGCACAACATCGTAAGCGCAGAAGTTACCAACATTGGTCACTGTGATGTTCCAAGGTACACCCGCACCGAGAAGAACTTGCTCGTTTGGTGTGGTCTTAACAATTGCGAGCTCAGGAGCGCCAACTTGTGTAGTTGTGCAAGCTTCTGGGTAAGCAACGATAGTTGCACAGTTGCTAAGGTCAGCAACTTGAGTTGGCTTTACAGTCAACTGCAGAGGAGTGCGAGAACCACTCTCAACATTGTAGAGTGTCCATGTAACGCTGCTGCCATTCACTTCGGCTTCAGGTGTGCTGGAAACATATACTGTGCCAGCTGGGATTTGCTCTTCAACAACTACCTTCTTTACCTTGTCCTTAGCAACAACTGTGTAGTCGTAGTTATAAGGAGTGTTGATCGCCACCATATCGGGAGCGGACTTCTCAAGACGAACGAGGTGCTTATCTACATAATCTGTAACTGTACCAGGAGCGCAGTCATCCATAGAAGCAGGCGCCGCTGCGGGTGCAGGGGCTGCCTTGGCTGGCTTAGGGTTATTATACTCGTGAATGTGACGATTGTCAGAGGGCGTCTTCAGATTGAAAACGGTGGTTTCAGGGGAGTCTGACACTGTGAAATTCTTGCCTTCGTCCACGATTCTCTGAGCTGAAAGCTGAGATGCGGCCAAGACAATGAATCCTGCAAGTGCAGAAGCTCCAAGGAACTTTTTCATGATATTCATATGTTCTGTTTGTGTAGTTAGTTTATTTTTCGAAGCGAACGGATGGCGTCCGCACATCTAAATAAGAAGATGAACTAAATACCCTAGCACAGGTTAGTACTAAATCGAGTCAAATGTATGAAATTTTCGACATTAGCTCCGTTTTAACCAAGAACAAGCAACAGCTACCTCCTAGATAATAAAAAAGCGTGCTTCCCATCAATGGAAAGCACGCTAATAAATAATCAATTATGTACCAACTAAGCTACAGGCTTGAAAAAGTTCTTAAATTGAGCGGTCGCATAATCGCGATTTAAATGCGCAATCATATCAAGCGGGATGCTCTTCGGACACGCAGCTTCGCACTCTCCGATGTTGGTACAACCACCGAAACCTTCGCCGTCCATAGTCGTGACCATCGCCAAAGTGCGGCGATCCTTCTCAGCCTTACCTTGCGGCAAGCTGTTCATGTGAGCGACCTTGGCACTGGTAAAGAGCATCGCAGATGCATTGGGACATGCGGCCACACAGGCACCACAACCAATACATGCAGCGGCGTCCATCGCGTAGTCGGCGATCCCCTTCGCGATCGGCATCGCATTCGCGTCGACGGCACTGCCGGCACGCGCAGTAATGAAGCCGCCGGATTGGATAATCTTATCCAATGGTGTGCGATCGACCACGAGGTCTTTAATCACAGGGAAAGGCTTGGCACGCCAAGGCTCAATTGTGATCGTCTGACCATCGTGGAAGTGGCGCATGTGCAGCTGACAAGCCGTCGTGCCCCCTTCAGGGCCATGTGGGATGCCGTTAATCGTCATCGAGCACATACCGCAAATACCTTCGCGGCAGTCATGGTCAAAGGCGACAGGCTCATGGCCATCAGCGACAAGTTGCTCCGAAAGGATGTCGAGCATCTCGAGGAAGGATGAGTCCTCAGAAATGTCAGCGAGCTTGTATTCGGCGAATTTACCAACGTCTAGGCGGTTCTTTTGACGCCAAACTCGGATTGTGAGATTCATTGTTTTTTCCATCGTGCGTATTGAGTTGGATTACTTGTAGCTGCGAGTAGCGAGCTTGATGTTTTCGTAAACGAGCGGTTCCTTGTGCAATGCGGGGGGCACGTCGTCGCCCTTATATTCCCAAACACCCACGAAGGCGAATTTATCATCGTCGCGCATCGCCTCACCATCATCGGTTTGGTGCTCCGCGCGGAAGTGACCACCGCAGGATTCTTCACGCATGAGCGCGTCGCGGCAAAGGATCTCGCCAAACTCCATAAAGTCGGCAACGCGACCGGCGCGCTCGAGCTCGGGATTGAGACTGTCCGCATCGCCCACAACCTTAAGGTTGGACCAGAACTCCTTGCGCAAAGCTTGAATTTCTTCAATCGCTTCGGTCAGGCTCTCCTTAGTGCGGGACATGCCGCACTTCTCCCACATAATGTTACCGAGACGCTTATGGAAAGAACGTGGCGATTCGGTGCCACCGATTGACATTAACTTTTGGATACGCGACTGAACATCGGCTTCGACTTCGGCAAATGCAGGGTGATCTGTAGTCACCTTGCCCGCAGCCGCCACGCCTTGTTCACCGAGGTAGTTGCCCACCGTGTAAGGCAAGACGAAATAACCATCCGCGAGGCCTTGCATCAGCGCCGAAGCACCGAGGCGATTGGCTCCGTGGTCGGAGAAATTGGCCTCTCCGCCGACAAACATGCCAGGGATCGTGGACTGCAAATTGTAATCCACCCAAAGACCGCCCATGGTGTAGTGCACCGCGGGGAAGATCATCATCGGCGTTTCGTATGGATTGTCGCCGGTGATGCATTGATACATTTCAAACAGATTACCATAGCGCTCTTCGATCGCCTTTTGGCCGTCGCGCTTAATCGCATCGCGGAAGTCGAGGAAGACCCCGAGACCGGTAGTCGCGACGCCACGACCATCGTCACAGGCCTCTTTAGCAGCACGCGAAGAGATGTCACGTGGTGCCAGGTTACCGAAGCTTGGGTATTTACGTTCCAAGTAATAATCGCGATCATCTTCAGCAACATCGTTCGGGTTCAACTTACCTTCACGAATTTTCTTAGCCGTCTCTTGATCCTTTGGCGCCCAAACACGACCATCATTACGAAGCGATTCCGACATCAGGGTCAGCTTCGATTGCTGGTCGCCATGAACAGGAATACAAGTCGGGTGAATTTGCGTATAGCAAGGATTTGCCATGCCCGCACCGCGACGATAGGCACGGTGTGCAGCAGTGACATTACAGCCCTGTGCATTGGTGGAGAGGAAGAAGACGTTGCCATAACCACCAGTAGCGACCACAACCGCATCCCCGGCATGGCGAGTCACTTCGCCCGTAACCATATTGCGAACAATAATCCCCTTGGCATGACCGTCGACCTTAACCACATCCAGCATTTCGTGGCGGTTATACATCTTCACCTTACCGAGACCGATCTGCTTACTGAGCGCCGAATACGCACCGAGCAACAATTGCTGCCCCGTTTGGCCACGCGCATAAAAGGTGCGAGAAACCTGCGCGCCCCCGAAAGAGCGATTCGCCAACAAGCCACCATATTCACGCGCAAAAGGCACACCATTGGCGACACATTGGTCGATAATATCAGAGGACACTTCAGCCAGACGATACACGTTGGCCTCGCGAGCGCGGTAATCGCCGCCCTTCACGGTGTCGTAGAAGAGGCGATGCACACTGTCACCGTCGTTTTGATAATTCTTAGAGGCATTAATACCGCCCTGCGCCGCAATACTGTGCGCGCGACGTGGACTGTCCTGATAACAGAAGCAAGAGACATTGTAACCTTGCTCTGCGAGGCTTGCGGCAGCAGCGCCACCAGCGAGGCCGGAACCCACCACAATCACGTTATATTTACGTCGATTGGCCGGGTTGACCAATTTCATGTTAAACTTGTGGCTCGTCCACTTCTGTGCGAGTGGGCCTTCGGGAATTTTGGAATCGAGATTCATTGTTCGGCGTTCCTATTTGTGAAGTGTTTCAGTGATCTCGGCTGCGGCGGAAGCAGAAGCGACTGGCAAACCACCGGTCGGATCCTTTTTGAGTAGGCCAGCCATGGTAGCGATTGGAATAATAGCAAAGCCGAGAAAAACAACCCAGCCATAGACCAATGCGACGCGATCCAAGCGTTTGCGCCACAGTGAATTGCGAAGCCCGACACTCTGAAACATGCTGCTAACACCGTGTGTGAGGTGCATGCAGAGTAGACCTGTTGCAATGATGTAGAAAGCAGAGACCCACCAGACCTTAAAGCCGGCCACCATCATGTCGTTGACATTAAAAGTCATCACCGCATGGCCGTTTTTCATGACCACTTCGCCGTGCTTCACGAGGGGCACTTCCGAAGGCTCGATCACGCCCGGTTCATTGTATTGCATGCTAGGCACATTGCGGACAGTGAAATGCGCAATGTGAAACACGATAAAAGCGAGCAGGATGATACCACTCATGCGCATGGTGCGTGACGAGTAGCTCGCCTGCACAACCTTTTCACTGTCATAACCTTCAGGGCGTGCCTTCCGATTATCCAAAGTCAAGGTAACAGCTGCCCAAATGTGGACCGCGATGCTAGCGAGCAGGAAGATGCGAATCCCCCAGAGCGCAGCCGCAGGCAACAAGTGATGCAACTTGTATGCATACGCATTGATCACCTCGGCACCGAGGAAGATCTGTAAATTCCCCAGCATGTGCCCCATAACAAAGAGCACAAGCACAAGGCCAGTTAACGCCATCAAGATCTTACGACCGATGGTGGATTTAAAGAAACTACATAATGAGCACATAATAATGTCGGGAGCTATTAACAAAGGTAATGTTGCAACTAAGTTTGGCAGCTTTTTCAAACACGGAGCAAATTGCAACCCATCTATTAGACTAGATAGAGCACAAAATTAGCTAAGCTAAGGAAAAAGCACACCTCAACCAAGGACATACACTTCTAAAGCCCCACATCCCTATACTGTCCACCTTAAAATTAAATATTCTTATCCTAAATGAGACACAGTAGCAGCTAGACTTATCCGAACAACTTCTTGCGATAAAGCATGGAAAATGTTTGCCATGCGTGAATGCCAAAGAATTGAATGCAACATTAAAGACTTGGTCGACTGCACCCTGTGCTTCATTTACATTTTTCAACATCATTCCCAAACAGCAAAGTTCGAACACATGAAATATATTTTCGTAACAGGCGGCGTCGTCTCCTCGCTAGGCAAAGGACTCACCTCCGCAGCACTCGGCGCCCTACTCGAACAGCGTGGCTTAAAAGTGCGTCTGCAAAAGTTCGACCCTTATCTCAACGTCGACCCGGGCACAATGAGTCCCTTCCAACACGGCGAGGTCTATGTGCTCAACGATGGTGCCGAGACTGATCTCGACCTCGGGCACTACGAACGCTTCACCTCAGGAGAGCTCTCACGCCTAAACAATCTAACTTCAGGCAAGGTCTATGAGACCGTGCTGGCCAAGGAGCGCCGCGGCGATTACCTCGGCGCAACCGTGCAAGTCATCCCCCACGTCACAAATGTGATCAAAGAGCGCATCTACCAAGGTGGCGGCGATGATGTGGACGTGCTCATCACTGAGCTCGGTGGCACGATCGGCGATATCGAAGGACTCCCCTTCCTAGAAGCAATGCGCCAATTTGCACTTGAAGTGGGACGTGACGATGTGCTTTTCATTCACTGCACCTTACTCCCCTACCTCAAAGCTGCGGGTGAGCTCAAGACTAAGCCCAGCCAACAGTCAGTCGCCAAACTGCGCGAAATCGGCATCCAAGCGGACATCCTCGTCTGCCGCACCGAAGAGCCGATGACGAATGAGATGCGCCAAAAGCTCTCGATGTTCTGTAACGTGCCCGCCAAAGCTGTGATCGAAGAGATGGATGTCGAAACTTCCATCTACGAACTTCCACTCGCGCTGAAAGCAGAAAAAATAGACGATCTGGTAATCGAGCACTTAAAGCTCGATGCGCCCGACAGCGACATGAAGGTCTGGCACGATGTCGTACGCCGCCTCAAGGCGCCCAGCCACAAGGTCGAGATCGGCGTCGTGGGCAAATACATCGAGTTGCAGGATGCCTATAAATCGGTCTATGAGTCCATTCTCCACGCGGGCATCTCTAACGACACCAACGTGCGCATTGTGCGCTTGGATGCAGAAGTCATCGAGAACGATCCCGCGAAGTATCTCTCGACACTCGACGGCATTCTAATCCCGGGAGGCTTTGGCGACCGCGGCACAGAAGGTAAAATCGCAGCCGCACAATATGCCCGCGAAAACAACATTCCCTACTTTGGACTCTGTCTCGGCATGCAGATCGCGGTGATCGAATATGCCCGTAACGTAGCCAAATTAGAAGCGGCCAACAGCACTGAATTTGATCCTAAAACAGAATTCCCTGTGATCGACATCATGGAGGACCAAAAGGACCTCACGACTAAGGGCGGCAATATGCGTCTCGGCGCTTGCCCTTGCGAACTCGCAGATGACAGCTTCAGCTTTCACGCTTACGGCAAAAAACTCATACATGAGCGTCACCGCCACCGCTATGAATTTAATAACGCATATCGCGACCAGTTAGTCGCTGCAGGCCTCCGCATTGGCGGTATCAATCCAGAGCGCGACTTGGTGGAAATCGTAGAAATCCCCGATCATCCTTGGTTTGTTGCGGTGCAATTCCACCCGGAATTCAAGTCTAAACCCAATGCGGCGCATCCACTTTTTGCCAATTTCATCGCCTCGGCGCTGAAATACAAGAAGTAGTCCTGCCAGAAGAGCGGACGCCTCAGGCTCGGCAGAGGCCTTGGAAATTATCCAAGGCACTCAACCGAACGAGCTGCCTGCGCGACAAAACGCCCTGCCGCTTCGCGTAATTTTGCTTCGGGCAAGGCGCCACTGGAAAGGCGCGCACAATTCCAAGGCGCCCCACTTGCGAAACATAGATCGCCCGGCACATAAAGCACGCCCTGTTCGATGCAGCCTTGGCAAAAGTCTGACTGCATGCGCAAATCCATGCCCTCGGGAGCCCGCAACCAGAAAATAAGCCCGCCCTGCGGGGCCTTCCATGCCCATCCAGACTCACGCAAGCCGCCCTCAGCCAATGCCGAGTCAAGGATTTGCGCCTTGCGCGCATAGTGCGCCTGAATGCGAGCAAGGTGCTCGGGGTAGAGCCCTGCGTCGAGCACGCGCTCAATGATCGCTTGCGCAAAATGTGGCGAGCCAAAGTCCTGATGCCCCTTAATACAAAGTATCTTCTCCTTCCAGACCTCATGCGTGCAATAGCCATAACCGATCTTCAGCCCTGTAGCGAAGGGTTTAGTGTAGGTACCCAAATAGAGCTTAGGGAAGGGCTCAAACTCAGGCATACTAATAATCGAAGGCGCTGGGTGCGGCGCATCGAAATAAAGCTCGCGATAGGCTGCATCCTCGATAACGGGAATAGTATACCCCGTCCGAAGCAAGACCTCTGCCACGGCCCGCTTCTCTCCCAGTGCCAAGGAACGACTGCTCGGATTGCAAAAATAACTGACTAAATAAATCGCTTTAACCTTGGAGCGCTCACCCGCCGCATACAACTCCTGCAAGCGTGCCTCTAAACCATCCGGCAAAATACCCCCCTCCGCATCGCAAGGAATCCCCACCGGCCGCAAACCGAGGCCTTTCAACATTTCCAAGCACACGAAATAACTCGGATCTTCCACCAAGACGATATCGCCTGGATCGCAAATCGCTTGCACCGCTAGGTAGAGCGCTTGTTGTGAGCCATTGGTCACAAACATCGCCGCCGGATCAAATACACCTGCCCGCTCACAGGGATGCGACTCGATCGCGGCGCAAGAAAGCTCACGCAAGCGTTGCCGCCCTTGGTTCTGCCCATACTGCAGGGGCTCCTCGGGCACTCCCGACTGTGTCAACTCAGCCGCAAAGCGCCCCACCAGCTCGCGCGGCAGCACAGCATTATCGGTAAAGCCAGCTGCCAAGGAAAGCAGGTCTGGATTTGCCAACGCGCGCGCCATTAAATCAACAATCACTGGCGTCGCGATTTCGCGCCCCTGCCGTGAAAAAGATATGGGTGTCTCTGAATTAGCCATTATAAGGGAATTGCATTTGATCTCTCGAGTGATCCGATATTGTAAAAAGGAAGCGTGCCGCCTCTCCGCACGCCCCACAAGCAAATGATTGCCAATGTTTCCATCCTCCTGATTGCCAGCCTGTGTATCCTCTACGCCGGAATCAATGCCTATGCCGCTCTGCACTCGCGCAAGCTGATCTTCCCCGCCCCGCCCAGCAGCTATCAAGACGACGCGAGCATCCTGAAACTACAAAGCAGCGCAGGCATGAGCATCTCAGCCTACTATTTAAAGGCCTCCAACAGCGATCGCATTCTAATCTATAGCCATGGCAATGGCGAAGACATCGGCATGGCTCGCCCTTGGCTACAAGACCTGCAGCAAAAAGGGATCTCCGTATTTGCCTACGATTACCCCGGCTACGGCACCAGTCTCGGCAGCCCCAGCGAAGCGGGCTGCTACGCAGCCATTCATGCCAGTTATAAATATGTCACCGAAACCCTAGGCTATCGCCCCGAACAAATCACGCTCTATGGTCGCTCCCTGGGCAGCGGTCCATCCACCTGGTTGGCGGAACGCACTCAAGTTGCAGGACTCATACTGGACGGCGCTTTTACCTCGACATTTCGAGTGATGACTCAAATCAAGCTACTCCCATGGGATCGCTTCGACAATTACGCGCGCCTCCCTCGGATACAATGCCCCGTCCTCATCATCCACGGCACCGAAGATCGCATCGTCCCCTTTCAACACGCCCTCAAAAACTGGCGCGCGATCACAGGGCCCAAATACAAACTATTCGTCGAAGGCGCGGGCCACGGAGGTCTGATTGACTTCGCTGGCCCCGACTATTGGAATATCACCCTCCCATTTATTCAAGGAAAGCTACTATGAAAAAACGCGCACTCATACTCCTGCACCCCGGCTTCGAAGAAATGGAAGCCGTCGCACCGATCGACCTCCTAGCACGCGCTGAGATCGAAGTCGTGCAAGCCTCCACCAGCAATGCAACACTCGTGACAGGCCGAAACGGCATCACCATGCAGGCCACGCATCGACTCGCCGATGTCGCCGCAGACGAATTTGACGCGGTCATTCTCCCCGGAGGTCCCGGCATACTACAGCTACGCAAGAACCCACAGATCATCGAATGCCTCCAGCGTAATCATCAACGCGGCAAGCTCATCGCTTGTATCTGCGCCGCGCCGCTGCTACTACTCGATGCAGAGATCAGTCCAAACATCGCCTATACAGCACACCCCAGCACTCTGAATGAACTTCCCGAGGCCCGCCAGCAAAGCGTCGTGCGCGACGGATCCGTCATCACCTCCCGCGGTGCCGGCACCGCGACCGAATTTGCCCTGAGCATTGTGCGAGCACTCCGCGACGAAAATTGCGCCCAAGAGATTGCTGAATCAATCTGCTGGCCACATAGCTTTTAATTCACGCCTCAAGCGCCCCTCTGACTGTGCAAGAATCCACCCCCATTCGCCCTCGCGACCAACTACTACGCGACAGCTTCACGCCTGCCGAAGCAATACTCTTCGGCGTGATCTTAATCATGGCGAGCATTGTCAATTGGCTGGGTGATCCACGCTCCCTCTGGCTCTTAGGCAGCTTACTCATCATCGGCTGTCTAACACCCTTAGTCTTAAAAACACACGAGCACACGCACCCCTTCTTCGTCGATTTACTCTGGCCTAAGTTCTGGTTATGCTCCGCGCCCGCCTGGATACTAGCACTGCAATTTGTGCTCGGACTCACCCAAAATCCACTCAACAGCGTCACGATAGATAACAATCTATACCACACACTCGCCCCAATCAGCCTGTGGCGCCCGATCTCCGCCGTCGATAATACCGCGTGGTTAACTACCTTCGCATACTGCGGCACCTACCTGATGGCGACCTCGCTCTACATCGTGCCCAAGTCACGCGCCTTTTTCGAACGCCTCTTCCCTTGGTTATGCATAGGAGCCGTGCTAGTGGGCGTGTTCGGTTACATACAAAAGGGGCTCGGACTCACCAAGCCCCTCTTCACGCCTGGCACGGGTGCGAATGATTTCTTTGCCTTCTTTCCCTATGACGGACATTGGGCGGCCTTTGCCTCACTCTGGTGCTGCGCCTGTATCGCAATGTCACTGCTCACAACGCGCTACGAAGACAATCCCGGCTTCATCAACTCCACTGGCCCTTGGTATCTAACCGGTGGCACCTTACTAGGAACTACTGGGTTCTTAGTTAAAGCCCCGCTTCCGGCTGCTGTTTTGCTGCTCACACTCTCCGCGATGCTACTCATCGTCGCGGTGGAATTCATCGCCAACCCTAAAGACCCACACCACCGATCCATCGCCACCTGTAGCGGCCTGACCGCCTGCCTCAGCTTTGCAGGCGGCATCTTTCGTATTTTCCAAGACCAAGCTGTGACCGACAATGCGAGTGCGCTTCGCATGGCCGCGATCGACATGTTCAAAGACAGCCCAGTCTTCGGATGGGGCATCGATAGCTATGAAAGATTACTCCCCTTCTATAGTAACGACATGCTACTCGGGCAAAGATCTGAACGCGCCGCCTCCGATTGGCTTCAACTCCTCGCAGAGCTTGGTCTAATCGGCTTCATCATAATACTGTTTTTTTTGTCTGCTTTCATTGTCCGCTATCTTCGCGATGCACGTAATGTGCGCCTGACTAACCACCTGCTAATTGGCTGCAGTTCAGTGTTACTTTTAGCTTTATGCGATTCACCCTTTATGGCACCCGCAGTCCTGTTTAGCTTCTTTGTTATATTCTTCAGCTCCCTACGTTGGGCAGAAGTAAGCCGTAATCAAGTCGACGAAGTAGACGCCGCACGCCCCCGACTAGTCACCCCCGAGAGCCAACGACGCGTCCCCTTCTATAATCAACCATACAACGAGAAAGAAAAATGAGCCAAACACACTTTGATTACATCGTCATCGGAGGCGGCAGCGGAGGCTACGCCGCAGCGCGCACCGCCCGTGAAAGCTGCGAGCACGTCGCCATTATTGATAACGCCGAAACGCTCGGCGGCCTATGCATCCTGCGCGGCTGCATGCCCTCCAAAACTTTGATCTACTCCGCAGAAGTATTACACTTGGCACATAAAGCGGAGCAATTCGGCCTCAAGATTCCGACTGCCGCAGCAGACATGGCAGCACTGCATCAACGTAAGTTGGATACTATCCAAGAATTCGCAGAATACCGCCAAGAGCAACTGGAGAGCGAGCGCTTCACCCTTTTTCGTAGTCGCGCGAAGTTTATCAACTCGCGCACCATCCGCCTCAGCGACGGCACAGAGCTCACAGCGGACCACTTCATGATCGCCACAGGGTCCGTCGTATCCGAACCGCCAATACCCGGACTAAGCGATGTGCCCTACTGGACCAGCGACGAAGTGCTCGAACTCGACTTCCTGCCCGAAAAAGTCATCGTTCTCGGTGGCGGCATCGTCGCATGTGAACTGGCTCAATTCCTACGCCGCATAGGCAGCGAAGTCATACAAATTCAACGCAGTCCTCACATTCTAAAAGAGATGTCACCCGAAGCAGCCAGCGTGATTGAAAGCGCCTTCCGCGATGAAGGCATTCAGCTTTACACAGACACGGCACTCAGCTCTGTGCAGCAGCAGAACGGCAGCTTCACAGTCGAATTTGAGCACCAAGGTCAAGCGGTCGTCGTCACTGCACCACACTTGCTAAATGCACTCGGTCGTCGCCCCGCCACTAAAGGGCTCGGGCTCACCGAAGCAGGCATCAGCACCCTGCATAGCGGACACATCAATTGTAACGCCATGCAGCAGACCAGTAACTCGCGCGTCTACGCCTGCGGCGATGTGGCCGGCCCGCACGAAATCGTGCACGTCGCCATCATGCAGGGCGAAGTTGCCGCGAAACATGCCACTGGCCGCCCCGCCGAACGCGTCGACTACGACAACCTCTGCGCCGTGGTCTTTACCGATCCGCAAATCGGCAGCGTCGGGCTCAGCGAGAACCAGCTCAAAGAGCGCGGGATCGAATATATCAGCGCCGACTATCCCTTCGACGATCACGGCAAGTCCATCCTGATGGAAGCCAAATACGGCTACGTCAAAGTGCTCGCCGACAAAAAGACCGGCGTCGTCTTGGGCGCCGAATGCGTCAGCAAAGACGGCGGCGAGCTCATCCATGCCATGGCCGTCGCCGTCACGCTCAAAGCTACCGTGCAAGACCTGCTCAAAGTGCACTGGTACCACCCCACCCTTTCTGAAATCTGGAGCTATCCGCTGGAAGATATCGCCGACGAGATGGCCGAGTTGCAGGAATAAATGTCACTCACCGTCCTTTAGGCCTGGATACGGGCAAACTAACTAAAGATCTGACTGCGTAAACCTTGGATCACTGAGAGATCTCCCCAATCGGCTCCCTGCAACGCATGCCCTTTCGGTGGGCGCTTACGCCCACGCTCCCGCTGCCAAGCTCCGACAAACCCGCGGACGAACTCCTCCGAGCCCAGGATGGCCCCATCCGTAAAATAACGCACCCGGCAGCGCAGCACAGCAGCCTTAGAAAGTTTGCCGTCGCCCTGCTCCAACACCTTAAGAGCCTTCTCACGCGACATCTCAGAGATGCCCGCCTCCGATGCACGTTTACCGAAGATCAATTCGCGGTGCATCCGTAGCGCCACGGACTTCGATACGTTATGACGCAAGCCTCCGTCGGCATACGCCGCCCAGATACGAAGCAACCCCTCCCTCGCCGCCGCCCCTGAGCCCGCCGAATGGGCCACCGCTTCCGCATAGCCACAGAAACGATAATCTTTCGGATCCTCCACCAAACCCGCACGCACAGGATTGAGGTCGATATAGGCAGCCATCGTTTGCAATGGGTTCCCATGGCCCTCGACCAGGACTGACTTAAAGCGATCCGCCCATAGCGTGCCATAACGCTGATGATTTCGATTAAACCAGACAGAGAAACGCTGCTTTACAGCCTTCATATACTCAGAGACATCCCCCATCCTCGCCAGCAATTTGCGACGAACCTCGTCCGCATCCTCTGAATCTTTAGCAAACTCAGAAGCCAGCACCTTCGCGGAGGCCGACTGATACTTCGTAGGCTTCGGATAGAGCACCTGATAGCGGCGCAGCAGTTCCGCATCATCCACATTCTGCAGATCCGGGACGCGCAGCAGCACGTGAAAGTGATTCGACATCACGCAATAGGTCAAAACTTGCACCCCACAGAAATCCGCAATCTGCCAAATCATCTTACGCAGCATTTCCTTATCCCGATCCTTGAACAGCCTCTCACCATTCACCACTCGCGTCATACAGTGGTAAACCGCATCCCTACCATGAACCTTTGTGCGTCTAATTTTCATACAACTCTCCTCGACTCTACCTACACTCCTACATTCCCACACACTCTGGTCAACCATTTTCTTATAGCCTGGTTAATTAATAATATGGGAACGGTGTCCAAGTAATCCGGATCAAAATGCAGCGTAGACTTGCCTGAGCGACTGCAGGGCTTGGCTGATGAGGCTGCCGACTCTGAGGTGATGTCGCAGCCAACGTATAAATTTCAGTGTCAGCTGAGAGCGTC
>NZ_JARXHW010000036.1:0-43692 GCF_031127805.1 Thalassobacterium maritimum
TGGCGTGCTCGCTTACGAGCGCCGGTGCTGTCTCGTAGGCGTCGGCTCGACGAACAGCATCAGGCTGGGAACGTCCAAGGTCGAACGTCCAACATTCAATGATGAATGATTTGGCTACGTAGCGGGGCTCTTTAGACCCCGTTCCGCATGGTGTGCGTGCGTGCTCTGCGAACTCTGCGGTTAAGATTTGCGTCGGACTGGAGCCCAGCCCGCCAGAACCGAGCCTAAAGGACTCGGCTACATTGCTTGTCAAAGGTGGCGTGCTCGCTCGCGAGCGTCGGTGCTGTCTCGTAGGCGCCGGCTCGACGAACAGCATCAGGCTGGGAACGTCCAACGTCGAACGTCGAACATCCAATGATGAATGATTTGGCTACGTAGCGGGGCTCTTTAGACCCCGTTCTGCATGGTGTGCGTGCGTTCTCGCTCTGCCGTTCGCCTCTGCGAACTCTGCGGTTAAGATCCGCTCGGACTGGATCCCGGCCCGCCAGAACCGAGCCTAAAGGACTCGGCTACATTGCTCATCAAAGGTGGCGTGCTCGCTCGCTCGCGAGCGTCGAACATCGAGCGTCCAAGATCACACCGTGTCACATTCACCATTGGATGTTGGACGTTCAATGTTCGACGTTCCCTCCCTCTTCGCGTTTATCGCCCAACCGTACTTGCGTTTGTCGACAAGTCTTTCAAGATAGCGCTTACCATGTCGTTTCGTCCATTGATGGCTCTATTTTTCTTTCTCACGCTCGGGCTGATTGCCTCGGCGCAAGAGCCTGTAGCTGTCTCTGCAACAGAGCCCGCACCGTCTGCCGATTCGTCTGCCGAGCCCGCCGAGCCCGCCGAGCCTGCCGATTCGGCCGCCGAGCCCGCCGCCGAGCCTGTCGCCTCGGCCGGGGAGCGCATCGACGTCTATGTGATCCCGATTACGGGAGCGATCAATAAGCCCAATCTCTACATTTTGCGGCGTGGCCTCAAAGAGGCCATCACCAACCAGGTGGATATGGTGCTGCTGGACATGGACACCCCAGGCGGGCGCGTGGACTACACCATCGAAATGATGGAGATGCTGGCCAAGTTCGATGGCATCACTGCCACCTTTGTGAATCCGGACGCCATTTCGGCTGGCTCCTTTATCGCCTCCGCCACGCAAGAGATCTATTTTGCGCCGCAAGGTAAAATGGGCGCCTCCGCCGTCATTCAAGGTGGCGGTCAGGATGTGCCGGAGACTGCCCGCATGAAGATGGAAAGCTACCTGCGCGCCAATATCCGCAGCATCACCGAGGACTATCCCTTCCGTTCCGATGTTTTGCGCGCGATGCTGGATGCCGAGTTTGAGCTCAAAATCGGTGACGAAGTCATCAAGCCTGCCGGCGAGCTACTCACGCTGACCGCTCGCGAGGCTATGCGCGAATATGCCCTGCCCGATGCCGCGCCCCAGCCGCTGCTCGCCAGCGGTATTTACGATTCCGTCGACGCGCTGCTGGATGCTCGCTTGGGCCCCGATCAATACCAGATCAAAGACTTCCATATCACCTACTCCGAGGTTTTGGCCAAGTGGATGAATACCTTTGCGCCCGGCTTGCTGGGCATCGGTTTGCTGGCGCTTTTCTTTGAGTTCAAGACGCCCGGTTTTGGCATCTTCGGCATTGCGGGCATTGTGCTGCTGGGCATCTTTTTCATTAGTCAATACATCGCCGGTCTGGCGGGCAACGAAGTCATTTTCTTCTTCGCTCTGGGCGTGCTGCTTGTCTTGGCCGAGCTCTTTTTCTTTCCAGGCACCTTGATCGCCGCGCTCACCGGGCTGGCGCTGATCTTTGGTTCACTGCTGTGGGCGATGGTCGATATTTGGCCCAATGAGCCGCTCAAGCTCTCGCCCGAACTCCTGGCCGAGCCGCTGGTCAACCTAGTCTTTGGCATGTCGATCGCCGTGGCGGGCGCTCTGGCACTCTCACGCTTCTTTCCAGGCTCCTGGATGGAGCGCTCGCTGGTGCTCGCCACCGCGGCAGGCGGCAATAGTCAGAGCCTGCGCGCCGAGCGTGCCTCGCGCATGCCGCCCCCCGGCAGTGTGGGCGTGGCTGTGACCGATCTCTTCCCCAGCGGCCGCGTCGAAATCGATGGCCAGCGCTACGACGCCCGCAGCTCCCTCGGCAGCATCGACCGCGGCGCCCAGGTGCAAGTGGTCCAGACCAGTGCCTTCAGTCTAATCGTCGAGCCCGCCCGGGATCGCAACTCTCCTGAGTTGCCCCCTTCAGCGCCGCCCACCGCAGCGAATACGGAGATTCGCGATCCCGTGAACACCCCGCCCCCGAGTGAGGCCACGTCCAATCCCACATCCCAGGAGGCCTCCAAATGACCACTATTCTTGGCCTCATTCTCGCCGCGCTAGTGCTGGTCTTTTTCGAAGTTCTGCTGCCCGGCGGTGTCCTTGGCGTCCTCGCCGTGCTTTGCCTGCTGCTGGCCACTTGGCTGACAGGCGCGCAATTCGGCGCTGGCGTGGCGGTGCTCACTTTTGTTCTAGCCTCCCTGGCCATCGCGCTGCTGATCTTTATCGAGTTCAAATTACTGGCCCGCACTTCCCTCGGGCGCGGATTTTTTCTCAAGTCTTCCGTGAGTGGGCACTCCAATGTTGCCCCCGCCGAAGCTTCGATTATAGGTAAAGAAGGCCTTGCATTGACGCGGCTCAATCCCAGTGGGAAGGTTCGTATCGACGACCAAACCTACCAAGCCTATTCGCAGGACGGCTATATTGCCGCCGATCAAGCCATCCGCGTGATCGCACAAGACAGTTTTAAACTCATCATCAAAAAAATATGACCTCCATTACACTCCCACTCGCCCTCGCCGGCTGGCAGCTCGGCGCCGCCGCCATTCTCGGACTCATTCTGCTGATTGCTTTCTTTATCGTCATCAGCTTCTTTAGCATTTGGCTGCGTGCCTTGCTCTCGGGCGCCGCCGTCGGTTTTCCGACCTTGGTCGCCATGCGTCTACGCGGCGTGCCCGCCTCGCTGGTAGTCGACGCTCGCATCACCTCTGTCAAAGCAGGCATCGAGATCAGTGCCAACGACCTCGAAGCCCACTACCTGGCAGAGGGCAACGTCATCCAAACGGTGCAAGCCCTCATCGCCGCCGACAAGGCCAACATCGCCCTCGACTGGCAGCGCGCCTGTGCGATCGACCTCGCCACTAAGGGCACCGGCAAGTCCGTGCTGGAAGCGGTGCGCACCTCCATCAATCCTAAAGTCATCGAGTGCCCCGCCGCCGGAGGCGGACGCTCCACCATCGACGGCGTGGCCAAGGACGGCATTCAGGTCAAAGCCCGCGCCCGCGTGACCGTGCGTTCCAACTTGGACAACTACGTGGGCTCCGCGCTGGAAGAGACCATTATCGCCCGCGTCGGCGAGGGCATCGTCACCACCATCGGCTCCGCCGATTCGTATAAGACTGTGCTCGAATCCCCCGACAGCATTTCCAAGGTCGTGCTCCAGCGTGGCCTCGATGTCGGCACCGCCTTTGAGATCCTTTCCATCGATATCGCCGACGTCGACGTCGGACAAAATATCGGCGCCCAACTACAAGAGTCGCAAGCCGAAGCCGACAAGAACGTCGCCCAGGCCAAGGCCGAAATGCGTCGCGCCGCCGCCGTCGCTCTCGAGCAAGAAATGAAGGCCCGCGTCGAAGAGATGAACGCCAAGGTCGTCGAAGCCGAAGCACAAGTGCCGCTCGCACTCGCCGAAGCCTTCCGCAGCGGCAACCTCGGAGTCATGGACTACTATCGCCTCAACAACATCAAAGCCGACACCGACATGCGCGACAGCATCTCCAAAGGCGACGAGAAGAGTTAGGGCTTTTTTTTTGATGGAGGATGAATGATTAATGATGGCGGATTAATGATGGCGGATTAATGATGAATGATTAATGATGGAGGATGAATCATGGCGAATGGAGGACTCTTAGACTTTGAGCAGATGGAGGTCTGGCAGGATGCTCAGGACTTGGCTGTCGATGTCTATGGCGACTTTCGTGCCTGTCGTGACTTTACCTTTGTCGATCAGATTAAGCGCGCTGCTGTGTCGATTTCTAACAATATTGCAGAGGGCGCCGAGCGCTCGACAAAACCGGACTTTGCCAGATTTCTCGATATAGCCAAAGGATCTACCGGCGAAGTCAGGAGCATGTATCATCTAGCAGAGCGATTGAAATTCGTGGAGGAATCCACCGCCAACCAGCGCCGCGGTCAGTGCAAAAGCATTTCTCGGCAATTAGGCGGCTTTGCTAAACATCTACGTAAAAAGTAATCCACCATCATTCATCCCAGATCCACCATCCTTCATCCCAGATCCACTATCATTCATCATTCATCATTCATCCACCATCATTCATCATTCATCCACCATCCTTCATCCCAGATCCACCATCATTCATCCCTAATCCGCCATCCCTAAATGGACAACCTACTCGAGTACATCATACCCGTTATTTTCGCGGCCATCTATTTCTTTGGAAACCTGCTTTCTAAGAATGGTGACGAGGATGAGGCCGCGCCCGGGGCGCCTCGGCGTAGTTCCGAGTCGGACCCTGAGGCTGCGGAGCGCCAGCGGCGCATACAGGATGAGATTCGCCGCAAGATCTTAGAGCGTCGTCAAACCGAGCAGGGCGGTGCCGGCTCATTTGAGCAGTCGCCGGCGCCAAACATGCGGCCGGCCGACTCCGTCGAGGCTGCGCAGCGCGAGGCCACTGAGCAGCGCCGCCGGCGAGAGGCGGCCGCTCGCCGCTCACAGCCTGAGTCGTATCGTCCCCAGTTGGAGCCCGAGCGTCCGCAGGCGAATGCTTATCAGGACGAAATGCAGGCTCGCTTGCAGCAAATCGAGGCCACCAAGCGCCAGGCGGAAACGCTCAAGAAGCAAGCCCAAGCCTCTCGTGAAAAGTTGTCGCCGCAGGCCGAGCGCCCGAGCGGGTCCACCTATCGCGCCCGCGGCCCCATCCGCAGTCGACTCAAAGACCCCGCCGCCGCGCGTGCCGCCTTTATTTCTGGAGAAGTCTTAGGCCCTCCCGTCAGTCAAAAGAAGAGCCAAAGCGTCCCCGGTCTCGCCTAGGCGCTGGTTTTAGGCAGTCCAGTCGCCTCGGTTCTTCGCTCATTTCACATCAACCAAGCCCGCAACTTTATCAAATCCGTGTCCTTTCGAGTCCATCCACGTTTTAGTAGAGCTCCAGTCAGACTCGCTCTCTTTTTTCTTCTCGCTCGCGTGCTGTGCGCAGCCGAGCCTCAAGGCGCCGCGACTGCCGAAGGCTCTACGAGCTCTGAGCCCCCGCCGCCTGCCGCTGTTGCGGTCAGTGAGTCGCAGTCTGCCTACGCCGCCTCCATCGCGCGCTTGGAGCCCATGGACACCACCGGGCTGAATCCAGACCTGGTGACCGTGCTCTCGGGCTACTACCGCAACAGTTTTACCAGCCAGCAGCATTGGGAGCTGATCGAAAGCATTCGTTTCGATGGCACACTGGAGCTGCCCAACGGCCCGCTGCGTTTCACCGCATTTAAGAAAAAGCCCGACTACTGCAAGATTGTGATTTTTGCCCCCAATGGGGGGCGCATCGTAATGGCCTACGACGGGCAGGACGCTTGGCAGTTCAACACTTTGCAGCCCGACGCGCAGCCAACGGATTTGGATCCACTCGAAGCGCTCAATTTTATTCGGGATGCCACCACTGGCGGGCATTTGCTCTACCCCCTGATTCCTGGCAAGCAGATCGAACTCGTCGGTGCTGCCAGCTTGAATGGACGCCGGCACTATGAGCTCTTGGTGACTTTGCCCGATGGCCAGCCCATCCGCTCGTTGCTGGATATGACGACTTATGCCGAGGCCCAGCAGACCACCGTGAATCATGTCAGTGGGCAGACCGAGGTGATTACGCATAGCGATTTTCGTGAGATCGACGGTGTCCGCTTCCCCTTTGTGAGCACTTTGACGGTGGAGGGGGAGCAAATGCACCAATCCCGCATCGATCGGGTTCAAGTCAACCTAGGCGTGATGCCTTGGATGTTTAGCCGCTCCTCCGGAGCCGCTCTACCTGGCGGTTCCTATCCTCAGAGCATGAAAGCGGGATCCAATCAGCTGCCGCAGATTCCTTCGATGCCTGCAGAGGCCAGCCTCCGTTTCGGCGGGGCCACCGCCGACCCTTGGTCCACTGAGTCAGCTTTCGAAATTGACCCCAACGCCCTCTCCGAACAGGAGGCCGCAGATCTAGTGCAAGAAATTGAAGCCGATGCGAATTAAGACTTGCCAGTTTAGTAACGTTTGTGACATTTTCGCGCCATGTTACGTTTTCAGGAGGCGGCATGTCGTCACTTTTTTGTACTTGTAAGCAGTTAGTACTTTATTAGGTTGGACCAAAAATTATTCTTATGAAATCACCCATTAAAACTTTTTCTCTGCTGGCTTCGGCTACCCTATTAACAATTTCCAGCCTGAGCGCGGTTTCGACTGATCCAGTGGGGTATACTACGATCAATGTTAATAGTGGTGCCGATACTAAGGTTGGTATTTCTTTATTTCAAGCGCCTAAATTTGCTGGGAGTCCTTCGGGGGTTACTTCTGGAGTAGTGTCTTTTTCTGAGGTTGTTCCGGATTTGACAACGTTACCTCACTTTTTATTAGTGACGAGTGATAATGGATTGTTGGGGCAGTGGTATGAGATCGTTTCAAATAGTGGTTCATCTGTGACTGTTTCAGAAGATCTGGAAGCAGCCGGGCTGACTGTTTTTGATACAATTAAAATTATACCTTTTTGGACATTAGATACCCTTTTTCCCGATGGTGGGAATATTCCTGCTTCAAGTGATGTTACTAATCCCGTTGCTCAAGTTCTTTTTAGTAATGTAGCAGGTGTTGGGATTAATTTAAGTCCTGCAGCTTCTTATATTTATCATAGTGGTGAGCAGGGGCCTGCAGGTTGGTATGATCTTAACAATATCGGCGGTGGACTTGTTGGCGATGCGGTAATTAGTCCCGAGTCGTTTATAACGATTAGAAACGAATCAGGGAGTGCAGCAAAAGTCGTTGTTGCAGGGAATGTTCCTGTAGATTCGTTGTCTAATAATGTGATATCTTATTCCAGTTCCTCACAAGATAATTTGATTACAAACCCTTACCCTGCAGGTATTCAGCTTCAGAACTCAGGTTTATTTTCTGATGGAGTTTTGGCAGCTTCTCCAGATGTCACAAATCCTGTAGATCAGTTGTTGATTTACGAAGACACTCCTAGTGCTAAAAATCCCTCTCCTGTGAAATCCGTAATCTATCATAGCGGGGAGCAAGGACCTGCTGGCTGGTATGACTTAAATGACATTGGTGGGGGGCTTATTAATTCTTACAAAATTCCGGCTTCAGCAGCACTAGTTATTCGTAAGTCTGCATCGTCGGATGCTAAAGTTGTTTGGTCGCCTGCAACACCTTATTAACTTAATTTATCAATCGTAAATTAGGTGTCTTTAGTAACATATTTAACATCTTAACTATAAACACATAATAAAATATCAACTAACATGAAAATTAAAACAATTTCAGCATTAGTCTCCTTGCTATTGGTCTCATATGCATCTGCAACTATTACTTTTAATGGTACTTCTTTGTCAAACGCGCCAAGTTTAGTTGCTGGTCAAGTTGGCGTCTATTTGGTTAGTACTGATGGTACTCCATTTACCTCAGGTGCTTTGTCTAGTCTTTCTGCAGGGGCTTCTTTGACAGATAGCTCGACTTATGGTAGCTCTTTCGAATATATAGGTCATAATACTGTTACTTCGTTTGGTAGTGTTTTTCTAAGCTCGGGTTTTGACTTTTCACATGGTAATGGAATCGATCAAAATGATGCTTTTGGAGTTCTAGTTTTTGAAACTTCCACTGCAAATACCTTGAGCGGCGATAGTTATCAGATCTGGACTGATGGAAGTTGGCTAGTGCCAGCTGATCTAGGAGGTGCATTTACATTTGCTTCTGAATTTCCACAACTCACAACTGCGTCAAACGCTTCAGGCACCGTCGTTCCCGAGCCTTCCGCATTCGCGGCAATGGCTGGTTTGATGGCACTTGGTTTCGTGATGGTTCGCCGTCGCGGATAAAACTCGCCACAATTCTTTTACTAAAGCCCTCCGCGGATGCTGGAGGGCTTTTTTGTGTACCCGGAAGAAGAGTGAAGAGTGAAGAGTGAAGGGTGAAGGGGGAAGTTTGAAATGGATGCTGGCTGTTCGGCGGCGCTGAGGAGTGGGCGATGTTTAGTTTCGGGGCGGGCAGCCGTCTCTCTGAACATCGAATCGCCTTTCCGGGATCGCGAATCTCCGCATTCGCAGCCTTGCATCAGCCGGCCCGCTCGGACCAGCGCTCCGGAGCGCTCGCTAAGAAGCATGGATTTCGTCGTGAGGTGAGGAGAGTCGAGTTCTATAAAACCGAGGGAACATCGAACATCGAACATCGAACGTCCAACATGGAACATCGAATGTGCATACCTTCATTCACCATTGGAAGTTGAACGTTGGACGTTGGGCGTTCCCATTTCCCATTATGCTTTTTTCCATAGCAGCCACAGCACGGGAGGGGTGTTTTTCGATGCGGGTTCGTGGTATTCCACAGCGTGGCCGGCGCTTTGCTGGGTTTGCATCCAGTCGGCGACGACTTGGGCTTCTTCCATGCCGCCGGGGTGGCCGCGGTAGGCGGTCACAGAGAGCAGGGCCCCGGGGGCGAGTAGCTCTAGTGAGGCTGTCAGGGCTTTTGCGGTGCTGGTCGATTGGGTCTGCACGCGCTTGTCGCTGCCGGGCAAATAGCCAAGGTTGAATATAATACTGGCGACTTGCCCGCTGTGTTGCTGGCTGAGTGCCTGCAGCTGCGCGGCGTGGTCGCCTTGGATTAAGTGCACGCGCTGGCTGAGCTGGGCGTGTTCCAGCTTTGCACGAGTGGAATCGATGGCGGCTTGTTGAATGTCGATGGCGATCACTTGGCCCTGTGGGCCCACAATTTCGGCCAAGTATTGGGTGTCGTGGCCGTTGCCTGCGGTGGCGTCGATCACAAGATCGCCGGCAGTGAGCTGTTCCGCGAGTTGCTGGTGTACTTTTTGAGTGAGTTGCATGCTTAATCGAGGGGCTGATTCTGAAAGCGTCCGAGGTCCACTTCGGGCTGGATGGGGCGGCCTTGCAGGAGGTGCGCGCAGAGTTGTTCTGTCATTGCGGGGGCGGTGGAGGCTCCCTTGGATCCTAGACCGTTTAAGAGATAGAGGCCGGGGCGGCTGGGATGCGCCCCCATCAGCGGACGACTGTCTCGACTACTGGGGCGAATGCCCGCCAAGTGGGCCGTGACTTCGATGGGGTGCGGATCTTTCAGGGCGGCCTGTGCGGCTGTCAGTAGTTCCGCGCGGCGTGCGGCGGTGGGCGTTTCGCTCAGATCCGATTCATCGTAAGTCGCGCCGAGACGGAAGCTGCCGTCGGGGTAGGGCAGCAGCCACTTCTTATGGTGGTAGAGTTTGCGCGGCAGTTGTAGCGTGGGGCTGTGGCAGAGCAGCGTTTCGCCCTTGGCGGGCTGCAAGGCGAGCTCGGGAAAGAAGGGGTTGTTGCGCGCGGCCGCGCCTTCGCAGAAGATCACTTTCCGGGCGCAAATTTCCTGATAGCGCCAGTGCGTGCCCTGGGGCAGGAGCTCGGCGTGTTGAAAGCTTTGATCACAAAAAAGGCCAGCCTGTTCAAATGCCGAACGCAGCGCATGGACTAATTTGGGAAGTTCCACGTAGGCCGCTTGTTCGATGCCGAAGCAGCCGTGCGGATCGTTAAATGCGGGAGCCGCATCGCCGGCCGGGTAGTAGCGACTCAGTACATCCTGATAGCGAGGGTTGCGCAGGCGTCGTCCGAGGCGTTTAAGATCGTCCGGGTTTTGGCAAAAGCGGAGCTCTGGGATCGGGTGGTAGATGTGCAGGCCCAACTGCGCTTCCAACTGTCGGTAGCAGGCCTCTGCGGTGGGGAGCAGTTGCTCGCAGTTCCAGGTCTTCGTCATCCAGCGCCCCGTGACCGGATTAATCACGCCCGCGGCGACATCCACCGCCGCCGGCATACGGCGACTGCCGATCAGCAGAAAGGGCTGCCCCGCTTGCTGTAAGCGCCAAGCCAACAAGCAGCCTGCCAGCCCGGCACCGACGATTAGATAAGGAATATGGTGAGTGGAGGAATCGATGCCTCATGTTGCATCGTCCCGCCGCCCCGGCGCAAGACAACATCTGCTGCTTTCTGCTCTACATGAATAGGTCGGCAGACAGCTTGAAGTGCGCCGAAAGCTTTTGCAGGTGCGCGACAGTGAGTTGTCGTTTGCCTTTCAGTAATAAAGATGCTTGCGCGCGGCCGACTCCTAGGATGCGGCCGAGTTCGACCCCATTGATGCTGTTTTCCTGACACAGGTATCGGAGCATTGGCAGGCCTTTGGGGAGTGATGTGAGCGTTTCTTTGAGCAAATCATTTTCGTAAGCCTCGACGAGGGTGGATAGCAGATCCAAGTATTCTTCTTGCTCATCGTTGAGCGCAAGCCCGCTCAAGCGATCGATCACAGCAAGCGCATTTTCGTGCCCGACTTGATCATGGATCGGACGTGGCATGAAGGCTGTAATGAGTTCGTTGTAGGTTTCGGGGAGCTCAGTGTTTTGTGGGGAGAGTGTGATCATTGCTTAGTTCCTTTCTTTCCAAGTGTTTTTGTCGTATGCAGCATGCGTGAGAAATTCTCGCACATAGACACGTCCTCGGCTGGGACTCGCCGGTGTGAAATGTATCGCTGCGATAAGTCGATCAGAGCGAAGATTGAAAATATAGACTGTTCGCCCGCTGTTCAGGCGAAGTATGTCCGCTGAATTGTAGGTCTTTCGTATATCTGAGAAATTGCTCCAGAGCGCGCTTTCTACGGTCGAAAGCCATTGTTTCACGGTGGGTACGCTGTCCGCATGCGCAGCCGCTAGCTCCAGTAGCCTCACTTTGGTAATGACTCGCATTGTTTGCAAGATGTAAACAATGTGGTCGTTTGTCAATTATATAGCTGACTCTCTGACCTTTCGCTTCCACGCGAGAGCCGGCGGTTGCGTTTGAGCCCCGGCGCGCCCAAGGGCGCACGCCACGTTTTATTCGATGTTGGGCGTTCGATGTTCAATGTTCGATGTTCGTTCTGTTTTTGGTGCTTTGGGGACTGGAGGATTCAGGTTTTGCTCGTTCGACTGGGAACGCGGGGAACGTCCAACGTCGAACGTGCAATGGTGAATTGCTTGCCCTGCGTAGTCAGGGATTCAGGTGTGCGGATGTTGTGTGTGTCGGGCGAACCGGCGCTTGTGTTTGAGCACCGGCGCGCCCAAGGGCACACGCCACGTTTCATTCGATGTTGGGCGTTCGACGTTGGGCGTTCGATGTTCAATGTTCGATGTTTGTTCTGTTTTCGGTGCTTTGGGGACTGGAGGATTCAGGTTTTGCTCGTTCGACTGGGAACGCGGGGAACGTCCAACGTCGAATCGCTGCGCGCTCCAAGGTTTGGAGTCCCGGCTTCAGCCGGCCGCGTCGGGCCAGCTTCCGGAGAGCTCGCGAAGTGGTATGGATTTCGTCGCGAGGTGAGGGGAGTCAGGTTCTGAATCAACGCGGCCGCTTAAAAGCGGGACTCCAAACGAATGGATGCTTTGGCGATTTCATGGCCCCGGCTTTAGCCGGCGCGTCGGGCTGAGCTTCGGAGAGCTCGCTGGTGTTCGGTCCGTCACGCTAGTCTTGTGAAAACGCTGGGAACGTCGAACATCGAACGTCCAACATTGAACTTCGAATGATTTGTGGGGGGGGGCGTCACGTAACATTCACCATTCGACGTTGGACGTTGAACGTTCGACGTTCCCCCCCTCTCTCTCCCGAACTTCTCGCTTTCACTGGGGGCGCTTTTTCTTTAGAAATGCGCTTGGAGATCGCTGTGTCATTGATGAGTATTTTTAATAGCTTGAGTGATTTATTTTGTCGCAAGCCGCGAAAGCTGGCGGCGGGGAGTTCGCGGGCGCAGCGGGGACAGTATGGCGAAGACTTGGCGGCGGACTATTGTAAGCGAACTCTGGGCTACCGTATAATCACCCGCAACTGGCGCTATAAGCGGGATGAGCTGGATATCATCTGTTGGGATTCGGGGGTGCTGGTCTTTGTGGAGGTGCGCGCACGGGCCGAGGATGCGCTGGTGGATGGCTTCCATTCAATCGACGCTCATAAGAAGCGAGTTTTGCTGCGGGGATGTAAGTCCTATATAAATCGGTTGCAAAATCCTCCGAAACACGTCCGTTTTGACGTGATTGATGTGTTGCTCCCCGATGAGGGTGAGGGACGCGTTCGCCATTATGGCAATGTGCCACTTTTTCCTAAACATTACACCTACCAAGCATGAGTCCTGAAACAGATGAAGCGAGACACCCTTTTTTGAAGGGATTAAGTAACCATCGCGGCGCGCCGCCTACGGTGGTCGTGATCTTTGGCGCCTCGGGCGATTTGACTGCGCGCAAGCTGGTGCCGGCAATCTTTAATCTGGGGGTGGATAACTTGCTGCCAGGCGAGTTTCATCTGATCGGCTTTGGCCGTAAGCCGATTGAGGACGAGGATTTCCGTGCGATGATGGATGAGGCGATCGAGGAACACTCGCGCCGTCCTTTGAATAAGGAAATTTGGGAGCGTGTGCGGCAAAACATGTCGTACCACTCCGGTGGTTATGATGATCCGGAGGTTTTCGACTCATTGGCCGAGAAAATTAACCAGATCGAGCAAGGCTTGGGGCGTGATGTGCAGCGGATGTTCTATATTTCGACACCGCCGAGCGTGTTTGAGCCGATCATTAAGAATTTGGGCAGCAGTGGCATGGCGCAAGCGCACGTGCACACTAAGTTGGCTTCGAAGGTGGTGATTGAAAAGCCCTTCGGGCGCGACTTGGACTCGGCCCGCGAGTTGAATGCGGCGATCAATCGTGTCTTTGAGGAGCCACAAGTGTACCGGATCGATCACTATTTGGGCAAAGAGACGGTGCAGGACTTGTTGGTGCAGCGCTTCAGTAACTCGATCTTTGAGCCGCTTTGGAATCGAGAATACATCGATTGTGTGCAGATTACCGTGGCGGAAAGCTTGGGAGTGGGCACGCGCGGTGGTTACTACGATACCAGTGGGGCGCTGCGGGATATGATTCAGAACCATACCATGCAACTGGTCGCGCTGACGGCGATGGAGCCGCCCGTCTCGCTGGACCCGGAGTCGATTCGCGACGAGAAGGTGAAGGTGATCAAGGCGATCCAACCTCTGAACTTGGATGAAGAGGGCGGCGATGTGGTGCGCGCTCGCTACACCAATGGTTTGGTCAAGGGCGATCCGGTGAAGGGCTACGCAGAGGAGCAGGGCATTCCAGAGGAGTCTTCGACGGAAACCTATGCGGCGATGCGCTTGGCGATCAACAATTGGCGTTGGCAAGGGGTGCCCTTTTACATCCGCTCGGGCAAGCGTATGGCGCGCCGTGCCAGTGAGATTGCGATTCAATTTAAGCGCCCCCCCGGCATTCTCTTTTCGGAGGCGGACAAGTTCAACGTAGCAGCCAATACAATGGTGATCAGCATTCAGCCGGATGAGGGCGTCACGATTGTGATGAATTCGAAAATCCCGGGCTTAGAGACGCGCACGCAACCGGTCAAAATGCACTTCCGCTACTCCACCACTTTTGGCTCGAACACACCGGAGGCCTACGAGCGCTTGATCCTGGATGCGATGGTGGGGGATAGCACCTTATTCATTCGCGGCGACGAGACGGAGGCTTCTTGGAAGTTAGTCACGCCGGTCTTGGAAGATTGGGCGGCCTGTGGTAAGCGTGGTTTGAAGGAGTATACGGCTGGCTCTTGGGGGCCGCTGGAGAGCGAACGTTTACTTTGGGAGCGTGGGCACCAGTGGCGTCGCTCGGGCTGATCGGGGCGCCTGCACTGTCTCAAATATCGAAATTGTAGTTTCTGTTTATGAAAGATTTAATCGACGTATTGCCCGGTATTGATCTGCCCGTTGGGGAGGTGACCAGCCGTCTGGACCACATGTGGGAAAGCGAGGCCACGGGCTCGCCATCGGCCTTTCGTGCGTCGCAGATGAACGTAGTCCTGCATTTTGGCTGGGGGGTGACGGCTGAGGAGGCGCATGCGCGCTTCGAAGCTTTGTTGACCTTTGCGCAGCGCTATCCGAGCCGTATCATCGTGCTGTGCCCTTCGCGGGAGATTCAGGATGCATCCATGCGCGCGAAGTTATTTAGTCAGTGCTATATCGGGGATTCGCACCGTGAGATGTGCTGCTGTGAGGCTTTGATTTTGGGCTACCAGCCAGAGAACTGTGGTTATTTGGCCAATCAGGTATCGGTGTGGCTGGAGCCGGATCTGCCTAGTTACCATTGGTTCTGTGGAGTGCCCGGTGAGCGGATCGAGGACTATTTCGACAACTTGTTGATGGGCGTGCGGCGTTCTATTTACGACAGCAGCTACGAGGGCAAGGACTTGAACCAGCTGAACTGGCCGGAGGCGGCCGGTGTGGGCGACCTCGCGATGGCACGTCTGTTGCCAGTGCGTCAAGCGATTGGGCAGTTCTTGAGTGGCTATGCGATTGAAGATCTGTGCCGCGGGCTGGAATCGGTGACTGTGCGCCATGGCGAATCGACTTGGGGCGAAGGCCAGCGCTTGATGGATTGGGTGCGTGAATGTTTGGCTGCCTGTAAAGGCAGCGAGGATTGCGCGACGGAGAGTGCACGCTACAGCATGGAAGAGTGCGGCGAGCAGGAGGCAGGCTGTTCACTCGCGCTGGAGTTCGGCTACTCAGATGAGCGCTATTTTAAATGGCGCAAATTTTGCGAAGGCTCGATGGGTGAAATTGAGGCTTTGCTGGGTCAATCGGAAGAAAAGATTTCGACTCGCGTCAAGCCATTGGCTGCGGAGCAAATGATCGCCGAAGCTTTGTTTTTCTAGCCGTGCGCCACCATGGCTGTCGCCCTCGTGCGACGATTACAGTTTGAGTTCGTCGAGCGCGGCCAGCACTTCGGCGGCTTGGTTGCTGGTGGCGGCTTTTAGGTCGCGCCAGACTAGCACGCCGTCATGAAAAATGTAAGCTTGGCGGCTGTACTTTCCTTTTCCGAAGGCTTCACAAACGTGGCCCTCCGGGTCGGCGATTAGGGTGAAGGGCAAGCTGTGCTTGGCACGAAATTCGGCTTGCAGCTCCGCTTTGTCAGTGGATACGCCGAAAATTTGCACATCACGGGTCTGCAGCTCGTCCCAGGCATCGCGTAGGCTGCAGGCTTGCTGCGTGCAGCCCATCGTCATGGCTTTGGGATAGAAGAATACCAGAGTGGTACCGCTGGAGAGGGCTTCCCCCAGTTGAATGCGTTCACCTTGATCATCGTTGGCAGTGAGCTGTGGCGCGGGGCTGCCGATTTCGAGCGGCTCGCGTGCAGAGAGGAAGCTTTGCAGTAGTGCGAAGATCATGAGGGTTGCGATGCTTGTTTTCATTAGTGTGGTCGGTCGTTCTTTCTTTCCGCCGGAGTTTGTAACGCCAGTCTACCCGATGACTTATTTACTTTCTTCAGAAAAGAAAGTGGATGTGATCGATAAATCCGCTAGTTTTTGAGTGGTGCGTTCCAGGCGGCTGGCGAGCGTTTCCATGATCTTGACTGCGATTTCGGGATGTTGTTCGACCAGAGTTTGAAGGTCGGGGCACTCGTATTTGATCACTTTGGTCTGGGTGCGCGCTTTGATGGTGCAGGTGCGCGGCGTGTGCAAAATGTCGCCGATCTCACCAAAGATGGTGCCGGGGTAGATCAGCACGTTGAGCATGATGTCGTTTTTATAGACTTCGACTGCGCCTTTTTCTAAGACGTAAAATCCGTTATCCATCTTTCCTTGTTTGATGATGACTTCTCCTGTTCTGAATTCTTCCACCTTTTGCATGCTGAAATCAGAGCGACTTGGCCGGCTCTAGGCAAGATAATGAGCTCGGATTGGCTCCGGATCGAATAGCATTGACGAGCTTTGACGCGGATTTAACACAGTAGACGGATGTCACGTGTGCTTTGTTATTACCTCTCTCTTGTTTTTGCTGTAGCGCACTTTGTCGGCTGTACGCCCAGTGGGGTCGAGATTGTCAGCGAGACTGACGAAAAACAATACCAGTTGGGGCAAGATTATAAGAGCCAAGGCCGGATGGAGGAGGCTTTGAGCGCCTTTTTGCGCGTGGTCGATGCGCGACGCGATGCACCAGAGTCGCACTTGGAAGCGGGCTACATATACTTGCGCACGATGAAGGATCCCGTGCGAGCGATCTATCACTTCGACCGCTATCTGCAATTCAAGCCGCAATCGCAGCAGGCCTCGCAGGTGCGGCAGTTGATCGAGACCGCGCAAAAGGAGTTTGCCCGTCAATTGCCAGCGCAACCTTATGAGGGAGAATTGGACCGGATCGATTTGATGGATCTGGTCAAAACTTTGAAGCAAGAGAATGATAGTTTGAAGCGCGACCTAATGGCGGCCACCGCGCGCGTGGAGCAACTTGAGAATTTGTTAGGTCAAGCGCGTCGTTCGACTCCGGTGCAGGCCAGCGGCACCGCAGGGGCTTCGAGCCCAGGGCGCACACTTGCGCCCACCAGGACTGTGACGTCGACAGTCAATGCGGGCGCCACGGCCCCGAGCCCCAGTAATGCGCCGCGCACATACACCGTGCAGTCGGGCGATACCTTGAGCGCGATCAGCAAGCGCTTTTACGGGACGCCTTCGCGCTGGATCGATATTTATCAGGCTAATCGCGATCGCCTTTCCAGTGAGAGTGCTTTGCGTGTCGGTCAAGAAGTGCGTATCCCCTAAGCGCTTCTAAGCTCTGCGGCTTGGGACTTCGTTTGACCTGTTGGCACCTGCGTATAGCGTAAAAGAATATGAAGCTGCGCTACTTTGATTACAATGCAACCACACCGCTTGCGCCTGCGGCTAGGACGGCTTGGCTGCAGGCGCAAGAGGCGCATTGGTTCAATCCGTCCAGCCCCTATCGTCAGGCTGCAGCGGTGCGGGTGCGCTACGAGGCGGCGCGCGAATCTTTGGCGGCGCTGTTAGGGCTGAAGGGCTCGGCTGAGCGTGTGGTTTTTACTTCGGGGGCAACTGAGGCGAATAATATGGTGCTGCGGCATTGGGCGCGCCAGCTGCCGAGCGATGCCCGGCTGGGCGTGAATCCGACCGAGCACCCCAGTGTGATGGAGGCGGCCACAGCCGCCTTCGGTGAGCGAGTGTGCTTGCTGGCGCTGTTGCCAGATGGGCGCGTAGATTTGGAGGCGCTGGATGCGCAACTGCAGACGGGGGGCCTGGCTGCGCTATCGGTGATGGCCGCTAATAATGAGACCGGGGTGATCCAGCCTTGGCAGGCGATCGCGCAGCTGTGTCAGCGGGCGCAAGTGCCCTACCATTGTGATGCGTCACAATGGCTGGGGAAGATGCCCTTGTCTGGTTTGGCTGACTGCAGCTATGTGAGTGGCTGTGCCCATAAGTTTGGAGGGCCCAAGGGAGTCGGCTTCTTGCTACTGCCGCAGGCGGCGCAGGATTGCAAGTTGTTGTATGGAGGTGCGCAGGAAGGCGGGCAGCGTGCGGGTACCGAGGATGTGGCCGGCGTCTTGGCAATGTTGGCTGCACTGGAGGCATCGACTCCCTGTGCGATGCCTGTGCTACGGGATGCTTTTATTGAAAAAGTTTGTAGTGGGATTCCGAATACGCGTGTCGTTGGTGTGGGTGCAGATCGCCTGTGGAACACTGTATCCTTGATTATGCCGCAGTTTCAGAGCGTGCGTTGGATACGGCTCTTAGAGAAAGAAGGCTTCTTAGTTTCGGCGGGCTCGGCTTGTGCGACGGGCAAGTCGACTGGCTCGCCCGTGTTGCGGGCGCTCGGTATCGGGGCCGCGGCTGCGGGGCGTGCTTTACGCATCAGTTCCGGGGCCGAGACCACGGCGGAGGATTGGGATGCGTTGGCAGAGGCCATCTGCCGCAGCTATGTGCGGATGCGGAGCGAGGCGAGCGCATCTAGCAGCCAAGTGATCACAATTGATTGATCACGGAGATCGGACCCCCATGCGCTTTCTAAACCTACGCCTACAGAATTTTCGTAACATCGAATTTACCGAGCTTCCATTGCTAGGAGAGCGTCATTTTCTCTTGGGGGCCAATGGGCAGGGAAAGTCGAACCTATTGGAAGCTTTGGGGCTGGCGACTGCGCTGCGCTCCTTTCGTACGCAAACCATGGCGGCTTTGCCGCGCAAGGGCTTTAAAGAATATAGCTTGGTCTATCAGTTACAACATGAGCTTGAGGGGACGATCGAGCTAGAGATCCACTCGGGCAAGGGCGGACGACGTGTTTTGATCGATGGCGAGAAGGTGACGCGTTTGGTCGAGTTCATTGGGCGCTTTCCGACGGTGACGCTGTGCTCGAGCGATCTGATGCTCCTACGTGGGGGGCCGAGTGAGCGCCGGCGCTTCATGGATCTCACACTTTCGGTAGTGAATCGTGCCTATTATACGGCCTTGCGTGACTTTCACCGTGGCATCGCAGAGCGGAACCGCTTGTTGAAAAACGGGGGCAGCGCCGCCGAGTTGTCCGCTTTTGAGGCTGAGATCGCACCGCATGCCAGTGTCATCGCCAGTTATCGTGAGCAAGGCATGGCGCAGTTGCGTGCCGTGCTGTGCCGGGTTTATGATCAGATTGCCGAGGCTGATGAAGGGCCCGAATTGGACTTTCGACCCAATGTGGATTGTCGCGATGTGGAAACTTACCGACGTCAGTTGCAGGATGGGCGCAAGCGGGATCAAATAATGGGGGCGACGCAGCGTGGGCCTCATCGGGATGATTTTCATCTCGCGCTGCATGTTGGGGGCGCGCGTGAATATGCCTCCGATGGACAGCAGCGCGGCTTGTGCGTGGCCTTACGCATCGCGCAGGCGAGTTTCTATCGCGAGCAGCTTGGGTTGGCGCCCGTATTACTCGCGGACGATGTGCTGGGGGAGCTCGATCCCGTGCGTCGCGAAGGGTTTTGGCGCGCTTGCCCGGGCGACCTACAAGTTGTCGCGACAGGCACGGAGCTGCCCTCCGAGCCCGAGCAGTGGTCGCTTGCCCGTGTTGAAGCAGGTAAGGCGCTTAAATTTTGAGCTCTTCAGTGATGCTGAGCTGTCCCTGTGGGTCGCAATTGGCGCGTAGACCGACGAAGCCAGCCTTGTGCTGGTCGTAGTAGGGCCAAAGTAAGCTGCGGTCGGACTCCGGGATGGCTAAGTCGTCAATCGCGGCGCGTTCAAAGAATTCGAAGTGCCCTTCATTGATGGCTGCGGGGAGCTCGGAAAGTTCTTTTTTGCATTCAAATAAGAACATTAACCAGTGCCCGGTGCCCTCGTAGCTCTTTTCGGAGATGTAGCCGAAGCAGTGCAGATCCTGGTCAGACAGTTGTAGGCCGATCTCTTCTTCGGTCTCGCGGCGGGCACATTCATAGGGGGACTCGCCCGCGCTCATGTCTAATTTCCCGCCAATCGGACTCCAGCAACCGAGATTGGGGGCTTTTTTGCGTTGGATGAGCAGCTGGTGTCCCAGTGCATTGTGCACAAATACAAGTGTGCTGATTTTGAAGGGAAGCGTAGTCTTCATTGGAAGAGGATTTATGAGTGACCTATTTCTGCAAGTGAATTTCTATCGATACGTCCTAATCTCAGGATGAAAATGAAGTACCTGCCCTAATAGCGTGCTTAAGCGTATGGAAAATGGTATTTATGCGCTAGGAAAGGACGGAATCCCCTAAAAAAGGGGTTGCTATGAGTGATAGCGCTACATAACAATTGAAGCTTTAAAGCCGCTCAACAGCGGTTCATTAGTCTATTCCCCGTAACATGAAGAAATATTTTTTCCCCATTTTGACTCTTCTAGCTGGTTCGTTAGCGCTTAACGCGCAAGAGGCCATAAAGGTTGATCGTGTAGATTTCAAATCTTTGCGCGATGACTGGATTCAGATGGAGATCGAGCTTTCTTGCACTGGAAATCCTGCACCAGATGCGCGCGATCGCAACTATGTGGAGGCGATTAAAGTCAAAGCATATCTGGCCTATGAGCGCGACGCTAAGGCGCGTGAGTATGATTATTACACCAGTGAGGCGGAAATTATTATCATGGAGAAGGGGGATGATAATAATGTGTATTTTTATTTGCCGGGGCTGATCGCGGAGCGGGATCAGCTGCAAACCGACCCTGACTTTTATTATGTGGAGGTATCCGTTAACGGCGAGCCTCAGAAGCCACAGACTGCTGCCATGAGCAGCAATATTCCAAATCTCGATATTCTCAATTCATTTGTGTCCAAGGCGGACTCTGAGGGCGCTGATAATGAGCATCTTTTGATGCCTATTTATCTCGTTTCAGGAATTGATTTGGGCCGGGTGAGTGATTTGCCAGCTTTCCTTCGTCGAGACGTTCGTGATTAAGCGAAGCCTTTCACTGTAATCACATCAAACCATCTGAATCGTTCCTCATAGGATTACTACATGAGCAGCTCTAAGCAACTTATCATCAATTGCGGCGCAAGCCGAGTCACCGCAGCGGTGGTTTCCTCTAGCGGGGGCGCACTTCAAGTCGAAAAATTAGTGACGGAGAGTCTGCAATATGACTACTCGAACGACGATGCCTGGTTGGATGCAGTGGGATTGGCCCTGCGTGACCTGCACGGGCAGCATAAATTTTCAGGTAAAGCTTCGTTTATCATTCCAGGCAATCAGGTGCTGACGAAGACGATACGCATCCCACACGTGGAGGCGTCGAAGCGGGCACAGATCATTGCCTTCGAAGCGCAGCAAAATATTCCTTATCCACTGCATGAAGTGGTTTGGGATAGTCAAGTCGTGGGCGACGATGGCGTGGAGACAGAGGTGCTGTTTATTGCATGTAAGTCGAACACGATTGATGAGTTCTGTAGCGAAGTGGCGCAGGCGGGCTTCATCGTGGATACGATCAATGCAGCGACGGTGCTGGACTATAATGCGTTGCAGTTTGCTTATCCTGAGATGGATGAGGATGTCTTGCTAATTAACATTGGTGCGCGTTCGACTAACTTGCTCTTTAAGAGCCCGGAAGGCTTCTTCGTTCGCAACATTCAGCTCGGCGGTAATTCGTTGACGCAAAACATCGCTGATAGCCTCGGGAAGCCTTTTGCGCAAGCGGAAGAGGTGAAGCACAAATTTTTCAGTGGCGATGTGGATTACTCCGACGATGATTCGGGGGCCAAGTTGCTCAGTTCTTGTTCGGACTCCTTCATGCGCCGCATGAGTCAGGAAATTACACGTTCGATCGTGAATTACCGTCGTCAAAAGGGTGGCGCCGCACCCAAGCGTATTTTGCTAAACGGCCGTGGTGCCCTTTTGGAGGGCTTGACAGAACAATTGGCAAGCACCCAAAAGGTGACTGTGGAGTTTTTCGATCCGCTGCAAAATGTCACTTTGGACGGCGATGTGGGCGCGGGTTCGAATTCCCTGCGTTTAGAGATTAGCGAAATCATTGGTGCGGCCGCCCAAGGCATGGTGCCAGATGGTGCCGGCGTGAACTTGTTGCCTGAAGAGGTGCAGCGCGCGATGGAGTTCTCCTCTAAGAAGCCTTATTTAATGCTGGCGGCGATTTGTTTGGCGCTAGCGCCTTGGCCTGCGTATGTGGGCTATAAGCAATTGAGTGCGGGGTACGAAAAGGCAGCCATTGCTACCCAGGCAGAAGTGGCTCCTTTGCAGAGTCGTCAGGCTGCGATACGTCAGAATGCGGAGCGCGCCGTTGAGGTGAGCGAATCGATCAGTCGTGTCGAAGGGCTGGTGAACTCGAAGAGCAATTGGATTCAATTTTTTGCGGAACTACAGGATAGCCTGACCACTGCTCAAGATGTGTGGCTGGACACGCTCAAAGTGAATCGCGGACAATCGGGCAAGAGCGGAGCTTCCTATGAAGTGGTTGTCGAAGGCCAGATGCTGGTGCGTGAAACTGCCAATGGTAGCAGTGACATCGACCAAGAAGTGCTGTCTCGTCGCATCAAGAGTTTACAGGATAGTTTCGAGAGCTCCGAGTTTATTGTTTCGTCCAAGCCGCCAAAGATTAATTGGAGCAGTATACATAGCGGACTTAACGTTTTGCCTTTCACTATTAACTTGGTCGTGGATACCGCCAAACCACTCTAGACACCATGGGTTTCTTAAAGAAAAATCTAACATTCACCATCGTTGTGGTCATTTGTCTATTGGCATTTGGCGCCGGTGCATATCTCGCGTTTGCCGAGTCGGGTAAGATCGACCAGGCCAAGCAAAAAATTACCAGTGCGGAGTCTCAGCTCAACGGCTTGCGCATGGCTGATCCAGCTCCTTCTAAGGCCAATGTTGAGGCCTCTGAGGGAAATGTGACACAGCTAGTGGCAGAGCTTGAGAAGATTCGCGAGGACCTTGAGCGCGGAGCCCGTATTGCAGCATCGACAGATGGTATTGGCGTGATGGCGGGAATTCAGCAGTTTATCGCAGAGTATCGTCGTAAGGCCGCGACGCATGTGGATGAGAATGATATTGAGAGTCCGATCGAGTTACCCGCTGACTTTGGCTTTGGTTTCGAACAATATGTGGATGATGCCAGCCCGCTGGAAGATCCTGAGAAGATTAAAGTGCTTGATATGCAGCGTCATATTTTAGGCTACTTGCTGGATCGTTTGTATGACGCCAACCCTGTGAGCATTCAATCGGTAAAGCGTGAAGTGCTGGAGCAGGCTCCCTTGGCATCGAATGCTAAGGGTAAGGATCAGGGCTTTCGGATTGAAGCACCCGTTTCGGCACGAGTGCCGGGAGCGATCGACACCTTAGGCTTTAGCCTTTCCTTTACCGGATACACTAGCTCACTTCGTTCTTTCCTTAACGACCTCGCTAAATTTGATTTGCCGATCGTCGTGCGCAGCATCGAGGTGGAGCGTCCGACCGGGCAGAAAGCGCCTGCGGCCCGCTCAAATAATGCGAATAATTTAGACGCTATTTTTGGTGCTTTCGGAGGCAATGCAGATGCTGAGCCTGAACCCGCAGAAGTGACCAAAAAGTTGGTGATCTCTGAAAATACTTCCACATTTACTGTCGTTCTCGAATACATCGAGATCGTCCTTCCGGCGGATACTGCTGAAGACAACATTTAGTTTCGATGAATAAGATTTACGATAAGCTCATACTTGCCGTCGCAGCGTTGATCCTAGCGGGTGGAGTCGCCCTCTATTTGAAACAAGCGGGGGCCACCTCTCAGGCGGCTTCGGTGAACGTTCAAACTGCTGACAACCCTTACCAGTTGGTGCCGGTGCAACCTTCCGAGTCGGCGGATGCCAATTGGCCCGAAGCTGAAGCGCAGCCTGCAGGTCCCAAGTGGATCTACGACGTATTCACGCCACCTAAGATTTATGTAGATTTGGATACGGGGGAGTTTTCCGCGGACCCACCAGTTAAGGTCGCGCCACCCGTGCCCTTTGGCATTTACCTTGCAGACCTCGAGCGCAAGCCATACCGCATCCAACTCGAAGGATATATCGAAGAGGACAGTTCCGATGCTTCTAAGACATTGCTCCTTATGTTCGATGAAGAGACACAGAAACAAGTACGTGCCCGCCCAGGTGATGAGAAAGCACAGTCTGAATTCAAACTGTTGAGCTTCGATATCGATCGTAAGCGCGATGCCGATTACAATGTAGAGGTGATCGCGAAGGCCACCATTCTCGACCAACGCACTGGAGAAGAAGTGGTGCTCACGCATGGCGAACGCCGCTTTGATTCGGGTGTGACCGTAATTATACGCTCCGAAGAGGATGCTACATATGTGCGGGAGCTAACTGAAGTTCCAACAGAGTTTGAAGGCCCCACGGGGACCTATACCTTACAACAAATTAACCTTGAAGAATCCTCCGTTACAGTGGAGAAAGATGCCGTTGAAGACGAGGAGCCTGAAGTTCGGGTCTTGTCAATACAGTCCGCATCTTCATCCACCCCCCCCACAAACACAAAACCGGCTCAAGAGCAAAGCGATGTCTTTGATCTGATGTTTTAATGCCACTGGCATTACGAGCCACTTAAGCCACTTTAACAAACAACTAGTTGTCATCTAATATTATGAAAAAATACCTCGCAGCACGCACACGCGTCTCCGCACTACTTGTGGCAGGCGCGCTAGGAACCTTTGCCTTAGCTACGCCACAGTTGGCTGAGGCGCAAAGCGCATCGGAGAAGATCAGTCTTATGGCCGATACGCTTCGTGCACGTGACTCCGGGAATCTGGAGCTAGCGAAAGAAAAGGCGGAAAGCCTAATCAAAATCGCTCCTGACGATGAAAATGTGCAGCGTTTGCTCGCTTCAATTAACCGCGAGCTCGATCGTCGCGCTTCAGCTACGGGCGCTGTTTACGGCCAGGCCGCCAATGCAACCACCGAGGCAGCCATGAGTGCTGAGGACGGTGCCGCCGGTGCCGACTCGATCGTCGCGGCCGCTGCTGCTGCGCAAGATGCCAAGATCGCTGCTGCGAAAAGCGCGATTGACGAAGCACAGCAGCTCGCTGAATTGGGCGCTTATACCGACGCTACGAATCTCTTGAATGCAGCAGGCAGCAGCCTGATGCTTAACACCGCAACTGCTAGCACCATTGAGGCTGTTGAAGCAGCCAAGGCTGAAGTCGTTCTTGAAGAGGCGAAAGCACTCGCGGAGGCAGGCGACCCTAAGGGCGCTGAAGCCTTGATTGAAGATTACCGCGCAGCCGGTGGCCATTCTAAGTCCGCTGCAAAGTTGGCTCGTCAATTGGACGATCAAATCTCCGATCCCTACAGCCTCGATATTAACGAGATCAGCCCAGAATACGTCGCGCAGGATAAAATCATTCGTGACCTAGTGGCACGTGGTCGTGCGCAGTTCTTGAATGGCGACTTGGAAGGTGCTTCAGGCACATTGAAAGAAGTCGAAGCACGCGATGCCAACAATACAGAAGCCAAGCTTTTACAAACTAAGATCGCCGAGATCGTCACTGCGATTCACAAGCAAAACCTCTACAAGACACGCAGCCAAATGCTGTCCGAGGTGGACCGCGCATGGGAGCGTCCGAAAGTATTTGATGTATCTGCGACGAATGAAACCGTCGTGGATGAAGGTGGCCGCATTCAAGATAAGTTGAATGGCATTGTGATTCCACAAGTGAACTTCTCAGGCATGGAACTCACTCGTGTGATCGAGACTCTCTCCGAACTTTCTGTGGAGTATGATGTAGAGCGCGTCGGTGTAAACATTGTGCCTCTCTTCAATCCCAACGATTCAAATCCACGTGTGAACATCAGTCTGCGTAATCTGAATCTGGACCGCATCCTGCAGTTCGTGACACAACAAGTGAACTTCGCTTACGATGTCGGTGGGGATGCTGTGACAATTCAACCTAGCGACAGTGTTGGTGGTAGTTCTACAACTGTAACTGAGTTCTTCCCCGTATCTCGTGCAACTGTTATTCGTTTGACTGGCTTCCGCGATGGTGGTGGCAGCTCTGGTCCAGTTGATCCTTTTTCGGCTCCTTCCAGCGGTGGTTCATCCGGACCCTCAGCTAATGACGAAGTGGAAGCCTTGCAAACATTCTTCCAAAGTGCGGGTGTGAACTTCGAGTTGCCGGGCGCCAGCCTCGCTTTCGATGGTGAGCAACTAATTGTGACTCAAACACGTCGTAACTTGGAGCGTATGCGCACTATCCTTCGTAACTATAACGAAGTGAAGCAGGTTGAAATTGAAGCGAAGTTCCTTGAAGTGACTCAAGGTGATCTCGAAGAGCTTGGTTTCGATTGGACTGTTTCCGATGGCTTCCAGCCTTATGTTGATAGCACTACAGGTGCCTCGGTTGTCGATTCTTTCGGCAACGTGACTGGTGAGTACTCTCGCTCTGCATCGACTGGTGGCAGAACTTTGAATGACACCTTCTCCACTGGTTCGGATTCCTCTACTATTACAATTGATAGTCCTTCCGGCAGCTTGAGCTTCTCCAATTCACCCCCAGACCTTGCGAGTGCGATTGATTTGGCTTCGGATGCTACCAGCTTGTTCACCGCATCTGGCTGGAGCATTAATGGTATGGATGTTGACTTCGCGCTGCGCGCATTGTCTCGCCAATCCGGCAGCGACCTTATGAGTGCACCTAAGGTCACCGTTCTCTCAGGTAAGCGTGCCAACATCACTGTGGCACAAGAACTCCGCTATCCTGAAAGCTATGGCGATATCGAATCGACTGCTTCATCTAGCAACAGCAGCAGCAGCAGCACTGGCAGCGGCAGTGCTGCGATCTCCATTACAGCCGGCACACCTCAAGACTTCATCACTCGTAATGTCGGTGTTGAAATGTCAGTGACTCCCAATGTTGAAAACGATGATACCATCAGCCTCATCTTGGAGCCACGTGTCACAGAGTTTGAAGGCTTTGTTGAGTATGGTGGTCCTAGTGTCGCGATCACAGGTGAGACAGTCGTGACTGTGCCTGCTGGTTTCTATCAGCCGATCTTCTCGACTCGTGAATTATCGACTGAAGTGACTGTTTATGACGGTGCAACTGTCGTGATGGGTGGTTTGACTCGTGATTCTGTCAAAACTGTCAGTGACAAGGTGCCCGTATTGGGTGACATCCCAGGCCTCGGACGCCTCTTCCGCTCGGAAGGTGAAACTCGTCAAAAGCGCAACTTGCTGATTTTCGTAACTGCAAACCTTGTGAGCCCAGGCGGCTCTCCTGCACGTCAAAATTATCGCAATGTGAATGCAAATTCTATGTTCCAGAACCCTATGATCATGACACCATCTGGTGCTGCACAGCGATCAATCGGTGCGCTGGAAGCTGAATAAGCAATCTCGCTGATTTTTAAGTATCAAGAAAGCCAGCCAATCGGCTGGCTTTCTTTTCTAACATCAGATTCATTACAAAATTATACATTTCAATCACGCCCCCCTAACTCGCGTGTAATGTGTTGCATAACCGTTTATAGCCATGTCCGCTAATAAGTCTTCTTCTCCGTTTCTGATACTTTCCGCTCTCGCGATTTTAATTGCGGGGGGAGTGTATCTCTCGGTCTCTTCGCAAAATCATAGCAGTGGGGACGGCCAAAGTGCCGCCGCTACGGTAGAGCGCCAAGATCCGCAGTCAGAACAAGAGGCGAATCCAGGCGCGCCGGCCACTGCGACACCGTCAGCTACAGCGTCTACCACCGCTCCCGCAGTGGCGCCTGTAAAGGTGCCTGCACCAATCGTAGTGCGTCAACAGCCGGAATTTGACCATTATTTTAAGCGTGTGGGCGCGCATGGACCTCTGCTTTTGTCCGAAAATACCTTTGCAGGATTTAAAGGTTCTTCGGTGGGCGATCGGTTGACGCTAGATTTTGATGTGGTTCAATTTGAAGGTACTGTGGTCGGTGTGCGGGAGCATCCGAATGCAAGTAAGTACGCTCTAAACTTAGATGATGGCAAAGGGCGTGTTATTTATAGCCAAGACGGCAACGGTCGGCAGGTGGCTCAAGTTGCCTTTAACCAAGATTCCCGAGCCTTTTGGGTTTCGCAGGCAAGTGGATTGCAAGTGAACGACGGCTTACTCGTGGAGGAGGTGACTGTCAGTGACCTTTATTGCGCGCCTCCCGGTGTCGTCTATCCATTGTCTAGCCCTGCGAATATAGATAAGTTCGGCAGCACCCGTCACGCCAATATCAGCGCGAGTTCTCGCAGCACACCTGCGCTTGCCAGCACGTCTGCGACGACTAGCACAGCTGCGCAGCCAAAGCTCAATAGTATTCCGGGCGCAGAATATGTGCTCTATTGCGACTTCGACGGTGAACTGGTCGAAGATTTCGATATCTTTTTTGATGGGGATAATGTGATGACCATTCTCGCAGCGGCACACCCGAAAGCGAACAACACCACATGGGTGACAGCTGTTTGGCAGCGCGTTGCCGAGGACTTTGCACCTTTCGATATTACCGTTACTACAGATCGTGCCGTGTATGATGCCGCGGATTCCGATAAGCGCTTGCTAGTGGTGATTACGCCGGATGATACTGCAGCACCCGGTGCGGGTGGCGTGGCGGCTGATATTGGCTACTTTCGGACAAATGATCCAGTCTGCTGGGTATTTAATTCCGATGAGTATGGCTGTGCCGCGACGATTTCCCATGAAGCAGGTCACGTATTTGGTCTATCACACGATGGTCGTACCGGAGACGATGAATATTATGGCGGGCACAATACTGATTACAGTCCTGGTTGGGCTCCGATCATGGGAGCCCCTTGGTCGGATGATGGTAGCATCCAGCTAGTTGACGAAGTTTACCAATGGAGCCGCGGCGAATATTTGAATGCCAACAATCAAGAGGATGACTTAGCTATTATCGCTTCTGAAGCCAATGGTTTTGGCTATAAGGAAGATGATTATGCGGATACATTGAGTTCGAATGTATTGCCACTGGGAACTCTCACAACACTGACAAATAACCAGATTAGCGGTTCGGGCTTGATCACGCGTAATACTGATGTGGACGTTTTTAGCTTTGTTACTGCGTCGGGTGAGTTGGATATCACCGTAGCTCCACTGGATGTTGACTCACAAGAAGGAGAGGTTGATTCCGATAAGAAAGGCGCCAACCTTGCAGTGAACACGCGTTTGCTCACCTCATGGGGCTTTGAAATTGCGACTGGGGTGAACACTGGCGAAGTGCAGCTTTCCTCCAATATCAATGTAACGGTTCCCAATGGTAAATACTATCTACTGATCGAAGGTGGTGGTCGTGGCGCTGGACCTAGCAGCGGATTCTCGGATTATGGTAGCTTGGGGCAATATACAATTTCTGGTACCATCGCTGCACCGCCCCTAGCGGTTTATGGCGGGGCGAAGCAGTTGCAAGCTGTCTTGACCGAAGATACTGAGGTTAGCGTTAGCAATGGGACTGACTTCGGTTTTACTCAGCCTAATGCGGGTGTCATTGAGCACACCTTTTATCTGACTAATAACTCGAGCTTTAATCTGACCGATTTTGAATTGTCGCTCTCAAATGGCACGGTCTTTAGCCTTACTTCAACAGTCCCAAGCCGCATCGAGGTCGGCGCGACTTATCCGCTCACCATCGCGTATGACGCCGTGAGCAATGGCTTGGATAGAGATACGGTAATTATATCTTATGAAGGTGAGCAGTCAGAGGTCTTTACTTTTGCTATTGGAGGCACTTGTACTCCCACTCAATTTGAAGACAACTATGAGAATGGAACCAATTTAGTCGGCTCAGTTGATCTGAGTGACTACGAAGACGTCTTGATTTCAGATTACCAGGGCTTGGGCTGGATGACCGATGCTTTGGATCATTATAGATTCAGTGTCGAAGCGACTGATCAGCTCATTACGATCGAAACCTTCCATGATTTCGAGGCCGGTGCGATTGAATTCGAGCTCTATCGTCTCGTGGGTAATCAGGCTATTCTGGTTGCAGTCATGTTCGGGGAAGCCGGGGCTGAGACTCTGCAGTATCGGATCTCCAGCGACGTGGAATCTTTAGATTATTTTATCTTAGTCAAGCCAGCTGAAGAAGGGCTTAGCTTAAAGAATACATATGATTTGAAGTGGAATGCGCGCGCTTTGGGAGCCACAGATGGAGACCTCTATGAGGATAATGACACTGCAACTGAAGCTTTCGATATTACACGGGCACAGTCTTCTCTGCTTTCCAATATCTTGGGCACAGCTACGCTGGATGACGAGGACTGGTATCGTCTCGATGTCGCCAGAGATCCTTTTGCGCGTTTCATTTATATTGCCGCTGACTTCGATGAGAGCATCGGCAATGTCCAAGTCGAGCTCTACAGTGAAGACTTACGCTTGTTGAGTGAAGGAGTCGATCTCGATGGACGTTCTTTGATTTCTTACTTCGAGATCATGGATATCGCGGATGTGGCTGATGAATGGACGCCAAAGAATAATACGGCCATTCAAGGCGTGCCTGAAGGCACTTATTATGTTCGCGTGACCGGTGATTATTCAGACGATAATGTTTACGACATGTATTTCGGGGTCCTGGAAGATGATACCTACGAGGCTGTTGACTACGATGATGAGGCGGACGAAGTGATTGAGAATGATCAATTCTCAAATCCCTATGATCTGGGCACCTCTATCATTGGTAAGTCTTTGTCTGAAGTCGATGGTTACGGCATGACCGCTTCCTACGCGGTCAGTGCTTCCACTGAGTCCTTTACGCACTACAACGATACCGATTTTTACAAGTTTACGATCAGCGCCAGCGGAGTGACTCAGGTGCAAGTTGCCTTTACAGGCCTAGGGGTCAGTAATGATAATTTAGTCTATCGTTTGCGTAAAACAGACGGAACCTTGATTGATAGCCTGGTTACCAATAACGAGTTCCTCGCGAATGAAACGCATGTATTGTATATCAATAGTCCCGATGAGACTGAGTATTTGATCTCGGTTGAGGCGAGCGAAGATATTGGCTTTTTGACGGCCTACGACTTTTCTGTCGATCTTGTCACTGGTAACACTATTATCGAAGGAGCTGTTGAAGATAACTACGAACAGAATGACCGTTATAGCCAGCGTTACAATATCGGCAATAATGCGGGTGCTTGGTTGAGTTCAATTGATGGCTACGGTGCCTTGTTTGATTTCGATTGGTATAGCATCAATGTGCCAGTCGGAGCCACTAAGCTTGAGGTCGTTGCTCGTGCAGACTCCACACTTGGTAATATTGATCTCTACTTGAGAACCGCCAATGGCGGTATCGTGTTGGCCGAATCGACTGATGGTGGCGATACGGAAGAAATTATTGTGGAGAATCCACTTGCGGGTGCACTCTCCGTGGTCGTATTGGGGGATTATGTGGGTAACCGCTATAACCTGTTCTGGGATGTTACCTTTGCGGAAGATCAGTATGAAGAGAATGATTCAAGATTAAGCGCATTTGATCTTCTTGGGCATGAACGTCGACTGCTGACTAAATTGGACGGCTTCGGCATTCAAAAGGATGAAGATTGGTATAAGATTGAAGCGCGCGCCGACACGGCCGAGCTACGCGTCTTGGCCAGCTTCACGCATGAGGACGGCGATATCGATATGGAGATTTTCAATGAATCGGGTGCTATTCTGGCCAGAGCCACTTCTTCAGATGATAATGAATCGCTCGTTCTTTCGAATCCTGCTGTAGGTTATTATTTCGTGCGCGTGCACTACGGTGATGCGGGCAATAAATACAACCTAACTTGGGCTGCTTTAACCGCCGATGAAGTCGCTCAGGTGAACGTGGGCGAGGATGCCTATGAAGAAAATGATTCGCTCGAAGAGGCATACGAACTGACGTCTGCGGATTCTCGTCTCAGTAATTTAGCAGGCCTGGCCAATCAGAGTGACGAGGATTGGTATGCAATCACTGTCGGTGATGCGAATTACGGTCTCTATGTTGAATGTTTGTTTTCTGACGCCGAGGGTGATATCGATCTCGAAATCTACGACGACTTCGGCACGCCCATCATCCGTCGCGATAGTGTGACCGACAATGAAATCGTAGATTTGAACTCGACTATTCCAGGGGGCGTTTACTACATCCGCGTTTATGGTCCGAATCTTGGCAATTCATACGATCTTTACTTTGTCGCTCGCACCGAGGATGCCTATGAAGAGAATGATACGCGTGGCACTGCGTATGACATTACTTCGCAGACATCGCCGTTGTCGGAGTTTGAAGTGCCGACGCAGAGTGACGATGACTGGTATAAGATCAATGTTACGGAGGCGCACCCTTACTTGTCTGTAACACTGGATTACATTGAGCTTAACGGCGCGATTAATTTCAGCATCGTGGATGCCGACGGTGAAGTGATCACCACCGCGAGCTCAACGGATGATACAGAATCCGTCTTTGTGGGCGTAGAGCCGGGCTGGAACTACATTCATGTCTTTGGTGACAATGACTATAATACCTACGACATCTCTTGGGCCATCTACGACGATGACGAATACGAAGAGAATGATGTCGACGCGGATGCTTTTGATATCACCGAAACACCGGTCATCACTGCAAAGCAATACGATGAAGATTGGTATAAGTTCGATATTACGGAGGTCGAGGCGAACTCCTTCATCACAGTTATCGCGACCTTTGTGCATGACGAAGGCAATATTGATCTGGCACTTTACAGTAGTGACGACCTGGTGAATCCAATTGAGGTTTCGGCAACTACAGCGAATAGCGATGGTGTTCGTATTGAAAATGGGCCCGGCACTTACTACGTGCAAGTCACGGGGGATAACATCAATGGTGACTATCAGTTACTCTGGACCACTGCACCGGATGACGAGTATGAGCAGAATGATTCCTTAGAGGAAGCGACTGACCTGACGAATGATGCCGGCACGGTGATCCATGCGGTTCAGTTCGATGAGGATTGGTTTGAAGTCTTGGTGCAACCAGACAACGTCAGCCTAACTGCGGATTTAGAATATGAGCAAGCGGATGGAAATTTGATCCTGACTTTATACGATGCTGCCGGTGAAGAGCTTGTAGTCGCGGATACGACAGAAGATAACGAGTTGATCGCTTATGGCGTGGACCCGTGGGCTTCGGATGCAGTCACCTATTACATTAAGGTGTCGGGCGTGAACCTCGGCACCAGCTATTCGCTCTCTTGGTTCGCCTCACCTGAGGATGGCTTCGAAGGCGAGACAGGTAATAATACCTTTGAAGATGCTTCTGATGCCTTACTTGCGACCGAAGGTCAGCGTATTTCGGAGACTATCGGCTATGGCGGTGCTTTGAATGACGATTGGTATCAGGTGCGTATTAACTCCGGCGATGAAGGCATCGTCATTGAAGCTTACTTTGAGCATACAGATGACACCAATATTGATATCGAGTTATTTGACGCGAATCAACAGTTCTTAAAACGCTCGATTGGAACCTCAAATGTTGAGCGTATCCATTATACTGGAGGAGCTGGAGACTATTATCTACGTGTCTTCGGTAAGAGCGGTGGTAAGCCTTACAATCTTGTTTGGAACAGCTACAAGGAGGATGATCTTGAAAAGGCTGCTGAGTTTGATTTCGAGGTGAAGTCGGATACGCCCGATAATGATACACCAGATTGGCCACGTCGTTTGCTGGATACCGATTATAATGCCAATTTCTACGAGGCAATGGGCGGGGGACCTCGACCCGACCTCGAGTTTTTCCTTTTGGAGGGACAGACTCAGCTGGATGAAGACTGGTATTCCGTGGAAGTGAACTCCGATGAGGACATCTTTGTTGTCGATGTGCAGTTTGAACATGCCTACGGGGACATTGATGTGGCTGTCTATAAGCGTGCAGTCACCGATATCAGCGATCCTAGCATCATTTTGGAGCCAGCATATCTGGTGAAGCAGTCTGAAGGGATGCTCGATGGGGAGCGCATCGTCCTGTTGGACTTGGATCCAGGAGACTACCTTATTTGTGTATACGGCTATGGTATTGTGAATCCTAAGGACTCTGAGGATTGGTCGGAGGGCGATTTTGATCCCTATACTCAGGACCTGCTCGATTGGGCTGATTACGACTCGATTAAAGAAGATGGGGTCGACGATTACTATGATTTAGCCGAAGAAACTGCCCGTGGTCTGGGGAATAGCTATTCCTTGCAATGGGTGAGTTCGAGTGAGGATATTTATGACCTCGAGGCACCTGTGTTAGACCCCACAGTGGAGGTCGACGAAGCTGACGCGAGCGTGAATGATACGCGAGTCAAGGCGGCCGTGCCTACTTTGATCGATGAGCAGGGGGTCGTTGATACTGCAGTGTCAGACCCTGAAGTTCGTAGAACGTATACGGCTACGAATGACAGTGGCGAACAAGTGACTGTGAGCTATCGTCCGGTTTATCGCTACAGGGATTTGGCTCAATTCGATGAGGATTGGTTCGAAATTCCAGTGGATACCGGGGGCGATCATCAGTTCTTCGCATCTATCTACTACAATAACCTGCATGGAGATCTAGACCTGTATTTGTATTCGCAAGATGGAGAGCTGATTGATTCTTCGCCCCGCGAAGATGCCTTTGTAGAGTCAGTTGAAGCGAGTGGCGAAGGCCTCACGACGTATTATCTACGTGTGGTGGGTAACAACTTAGGTGTGCCTTACACACTTGAAATGCGCGGTTACTTTGACGACGACTACGAAGATAATGAGACTCTAGCGGAGGCAGATGTGAATGCCGTTATTGAGAACTTGAACGGTGTGACTATCACTGGGCTTGTTTCGCGCGACATCGATTTGTATCGTATCTATGTGCCGGCCGATCAGGTGCACTTGGACTTTAGTGTTGATAACCCTGGCATCGCTTTCGGATTAAGTGTTTTAGATGAGAGCGGAGCCGAGTTGCCGAGTGGTTTTGAAGAGTCAGGGCGTAGCACGGCAGGCAATGATAATTCAAGCGCGGGGGTCATTGCTCCAGATGCAGGTATTTATTACTTGCAGGTCACAGCTACATCAGGACTGACCTATGGTCTAACTTGGACTTATAATAATATCGACCAATATGAATATGATGGCCCGTTTGCGATTGCCGATTACTATGAGTATTTTAACAACAATACCCCTAGTGACGCGACGGAGCTCACCCGCTTACGTTTAGAGCCACCTTATGATCCCGATGCCCCAGGGCCTTTGGACCCCATCAAGGAGCTTGCTTTCGATTATGGATTGTTGAGTAGCTTGACTTTGGGAGTTCCTGGTATGGATCCGTTTGGCCATGCGATTCAAGAAGCCGATGACTGGTATAAGATTCAAATTCCTTCTTGGTTCTTAGCGACCGCCAAGAAAGGTAATGAATCGGTAACGGTCTTGAAGCGTGATTATAATGTGAGGCTGTCGGCCGAGATTGAATTCATGCATATCGATGGGGATATTAACATCGAGATCTACGATGAGAATGACTTGGTGAATCCTATAGTGCGCTCTGAAACGACGAATGATATTGAGTCGGTCATTGCTAGCATTGATCCGCTAGATGCAGCATTGAATTACTACATTCGTGTCTATGGGGATGATCGTGCCAATGACTACAGTCTGAAGTGGGATGTGTCTAAGCAGGATGCCTATGAAGAGCTCGAAGATGAGTATCCATTAAACGATACCAACAACTTCGTTGATCTCGCATACGATTTGACCACTGCCAATGGAGTTTCCACTGAGGGCATTTGGTTGCACCAAATCGAATATCTGCTGGATGTGAACGGTGATGGCGTCATCGATAGCTTAGATGGTGGATTCACCAGTACGACGGGCTATGGCACACAAACGACTGACGACTGGTATGCTGTCGTGGTATCTGAGGGGGCGACTCAAATCTCGGTGGATGTTGAGTTCTTCTCCGATAATGATACTGGTTATGACTACAAGCCGGATGACTTGGATATCGATTTTGAGGTTTACTTCCTCGCTGGTAATGACGGAGATAAAACGACTGCTGATTTACGCAGACCAGTGCTGATCGGGCGTTCGACTACCGATACGGATGAAGATCTGTTTAGTAGCGAAGGCATTGAGGCCAAAGGGATCAGTGAGGACATCACTACCAAGATCACTGAGAATGGAGTCTTTGATGTCGAGGAGTCTGGTATCTACTTTATCCGTATTTACTATGATAATCGCAGCCACCCTTATACCTTTAAGTGGGATGATATCGGTGGTGACGATGATCCGGTTCTCGATGCCGCTATCATAGATGATTATGTCAATGGTCGTTGGAGCATCGTGATTCCGAGCCAACTACCTGGCGATGCGATCGAGAATCCTTACGATAATCTGGATGGAGATGCCTATCCAAACTGGGCGGAATACGTGCTGGGACTCGATCGCACCGTAGCTGATTTGCAGATTATTGAACACTCCGTGTTTGAAATCGATGGCGTTGAATACTACCAGTTCGCATTCTTGAGAAACGTAAATGCAATCGGTCTCGGATACGAATTCACGGTGCAGGAGAGCACGAATCTGAACTTCGGTTCCAAGCAAGCAGTTTATTACGATAAAGAAACCATTGCTGATACGGATCTGGAGCGGGTGATCTATCGCTCCACAAAGCCAATTGATGACGAGCCTCGTTGTTTCTTCCGCTTGGTCGTCAACGAGCCTGCGGAACAGTTAGAATAGTCTCCAGTTCGGTTGGTCTCATTTATTCAAAGCCTCCACTTCGCGATCCGCGAGTGGGGGCTTTTTATTATGAATATCACCGCGATCCTTTCGGATGGAAATTGCTAGGGAAAGATGCTGTGAAAATCATTTTGCAACTGGAGGGCAGAGTGCTTGTCTTTGAGCTCTCTGTATGTGTTTTGATAGGATGATTCGTTTTCGGCTGCTTGCCCTTTATATTTTTCCATTACTAGTGGGGGCTAGCGTGTGGGCACAATCGCCGCTCACGGTCAATCAGGTCGCAGAGATGGATGTGAGCGATCAAATTGAACTGGAGTGGCGCATTGACAGTGCTGAGCGTGCTTTACTTGCTGGCTTACCTGCTGTGGGCGAGGCGATTTATCGCTCGCTACTGGAGCGCTCGATGACGCAGCCGACTTTGTTGCCAGAACGCATGCATTTGCTAAAACTTGGTTTGGCTAAAGCCCTGATTGCGCAGGGGCGCTATCTCGCGGCTCTAGAGCAATTAGACTCGATTCCGGCAGCAGCCCAAACGGGGGCTTATCCACTCTACCGCGCCATCGCTATTTATGGAGATGGGTCTGCGCGCATGGACGTGGATGCATTTCAAACGGCGCTACAGGCGGTTTCTGAGTCGGCTCTGTCAGATGAGGACCAGCCTTGGTTTGCTTTGTTGCAAGGCTTTAATGCGGAACTGGAGGGCGAGCCGGTACGGGCGATTGCCGCCTATAAGGATGCCGTAGAGGCGGCTAAATTGCCTTTGCTGCGTTCCTATTTTGAGGGCTTAGTGCTGCGTCAGGAGTTGTTGACGGCACCGGCGGACGAGGGCTTGGCGGCGGAGTTGCGCTCTAAGATCGGTCGGCTGGAAGGGCAGGCTGCGGCTTATCCCTATGTGCGAGAATACGCGGTGACCTTATATAGTCAGGGGCGTGTCGCCGAAGCCGTTGGAGCTATTGAGCGCGAGTTGGGGAATATTACCGCCGGCTATGCTGCGGGAGAGCGTGAGCATTTACGCTTATTGAAGGGGCTAATTCTAGGCGCGGACTCAGAGAGTGGGCGCGCCGCGTTGAAGCAATTGATCCAGAATGGGAAAAATCGCGAAGCGATGCGCATCGCCTTGCAATTACTGGCACAGGTGCCTGGGCAAGAGGCTGACTTGCTGGATTTCTTAAAGGTCATCATTTCACGCACTGAGCCGCACCCCTTGCTGGGGCAAATGTATTATTTACGCAGTCAAATTGCGATGAAGGACCCCGCGATGTTGGAGCTGGCGGAGCGCGATGCGCGTATTTTGTTGGAGCGCTTTCCTGGGCTGAGTGGCATCGGCAATGTCTATCGCTTGTTGGCCTATGCGGCTTTAGAGCGGAATCCACCCCAGTACCGTGCGGCGGCCGATCTTTTAATCCAATTGCGGGATCAATCTACAGATTCTCAGGAGTTGGTGGAGTTGAACCGTTTGATTGGGGATTGCTATTTCCTTAATCGAGATTTCGCCAATGCGGTGGATTTTTATGCCGCGGCGCGTAGTCGAGAATTGGGGCGTCGGGATGGGGGGCTATTTCTGCGTCTGATTTCGGCTCAATTGCGCGTCGGGGCTGTGGATGCTGCTTTGCAGCTGATTGATGAGGTCGATTTTAGTGGCAGCGTCAGCTTGCTGGATCGTTGGAGGGCAGAATGGAACGTGGCACAGGCACTGCAAGTTGATGGTGAATTGGAGCGCGCTCTGACGCGGGTGCGTTTATTGCTGAAAGATTCTCAGTCGATCGCAATTCCGGTCGCCCTAGATATACGCCTACGCTGGTTGGAGGCTTATCTCTCCCTTGAGATTGGCGAAACTGAGGGGCTTGCTGAGCGAGTGACTCGGTTGTTAGCGCGCTTAAATTCCTTGCCGAAGGGCGGGGCCAATTCACTGGGCGAAGAGGATGTGGTTTTATTGCATACGGAAATACTGCTATTGCAGGGCGACGTCTTGATGCGCGGAGGCAATGCGAATGAAGGGATGGTCGTTTTGACGCGCTTACGTCAAAAATTCGCCGAGACTGCGGCTGCGCAGCGTTCGTATCTGATTGAGGCTGCTTACCATGGCTTGGTGGGGGATTTTGTTTCGGCTCAAGCTACGCTCACGAATTTAGCGGAAACTTACCCGAGCAGCCGATTGGCTCCGCAGGCGCTTTTTGAGGCGGCTTTGTATTGTGAGCGCCGTGGTTCGGAGTTTTATCCGCAGGCGGTGGTGCTACATAATGATTTGGCCGAGCGTTATGCTTCCGATCCACTATTTTATTTTGCACGCCTCAAGCAAGGGAACCTCTTGCGCTCGATGAATGACTTTGCGGGGGCGCAAATTGTATATGAGAATTTGATTAATGGTTTTCCAGCGCATGAATTGCGCTACGTGGCGGAATTGTCGCGAGCCGATTGTATGTTGGCCTTGGCGGGAAATGAGCCCAGTGCGCTGGGTGATGTTGTGGTTATTTTGGAGCGTTTATTGGATCTGCCGAATTTACCGCTCGATTTCCAAGCTGAGGCGGCGCACAAGTGGGCTTTTGCCTTGATCAAAAGAAAGTCTTTGGAAGCGGCGAAGGAAGTTCTGTGGTTAAGTGTGGATCGCTTCCTCTCTAATGGAGAAAAAGTGGAAGACTTGGGGCCTACTGGGCTATATTGGGTGGCGCGTTCGATGCTGCACTTAGGGGAAATCCTGGAAGGCGAGGGTGCTGCGTCTGAAGCACGACGAGTCTATCGGATGATCATTGCTTACGACTTACCGGGGCGGCATATCGCGATCTCTCGGGCAGATCGCTTGCTTGATGTTGAATAGTATATTAAGAAAAAGAGATTGGTGTTAAGATATGGATTACTTTCAAAATAATTTCATCCTACAGGGCGGGCCTGTGATGTACCCGCTTCTTTTTGTGAGCTTGCTGGGCTTTGTGCTCTTTATTGAGCGTGCTTTGTATTTACATAAGGGGCAAATTGGTACGGAAGACTTTTTGAGTGGTATTAAGAATTTGGTGCGTAAGAAGCGCTTAGTGGAAGCCTTAACCTTGTGTGAGGATACGCCCGGCCCGATGGCACGTATTGTGAAGTCAGCGCTGTTGCACTACGGGGAGTCGCGCGATTCGGTTCGCTCTGCGATCCAGTCGGCTGCAATTGTGGAGATTCCTACTTTGGAGCGTCGCATTGCAACAATTGCCGCGCTTGCTCGAGTGGCACCCTTGCTTGGTTTTTTGGGCACCTTGATTGCCGCGCTGCAGGCCTTGTATGCCTTAGAATCTTTTAATGGGGATAGCGGTGTGCTTAGCCGTTTACTAGCGGAGGCGTTAGTGACCTCGGCCTCCGGCTTAGCGATCGCGGTGATGGCAATGTTGGCTTACCACTTTCTTACAGGGCGTGTACGAGCGCTGGTGCATGATTTCGAGTGGGTCGGCCATGATATCCACGAGTTTTTAAGTACGGAGCCGGCATTACAGACACAGGCCGAGCTTGGAGAAGCTAGCAACAGTGCCGAGGAGAGTGCCCCGAATTAAGATGGCCGCGCCAAATTCAGACAAGCTGCCTGTCCGCTCGCAAGAGCATGGCTATACGGAGCCGCTGGGCTTGATGCAGCAATTACAGCGTCCATCGATCAAGTTAGATGTGGTGCCGGTGCTCGATTTGTTAGTGATCGCACTACTCTTTAGCTTGGTCTTTACGCGCTTTGTGATGGTGCCCGGTGTGCGGGTCGATTTGCCCGATTCGGATATGCAGATGCAACCGAGCAGTTCTCCCGTGGCTGTGCTTACGATTGGGAACCGTGGTATGCTTTTTTTTGATGGTGCAGTCTTCGAGTTGGGCTCAATTGAACGCGGCTTTCAGCAGCATATCGAGGATGCCAACACGCAAGATGTCGTTTTATTGGTCAAAACGGAGGGGACCATGGATCTGCAGCTTTTTTTAAAGCTCTGTAGTATGGCGCAGCGAGCAGGCTTTGTGCAGGTGCAAATTGCGGGGGAGCATGAAACTATACCCAGCCCAAATTCGTCTTTGCCATCGGCTCCCGGAGCCAGTGACGGCGGCGATTCGGGCTTCTTATCTGTAATGTAATGCCTGTTGTTAAAGCACAGTCGAGCGTCGGTGCGAGTCTCTCACGGCGTATTCTGTCGCCGTTGTTGCGCATATCCCTCTTAGTTGGAGTCTGTGTGCATTTAGCAGGTTTTTTGCTGTTTCATGTTATTTCGAATCCTTTGCCGAAGCGCGAAGCGAGTCCACCTTTTGTGCAGTATGTCTCACAGGATCGCCTACTTTCAGGGGCTGCACTTGAGGAGCAGGCCGCCTTGTTTGACTCGGCCCCGCTTTTTGTGCCTGGCCAGTGGAACGCGGCGCATAATTTAAATCCACCCTCGTTGGAGCGCGGACAACTGCGCTTTCCAGCATACGAGCCGAAGATCGACTTTTCCACAGCATTGGTTCCGCCCGATTTAATGGATGGATTGGATGCTTCGGTTTCAGAGCCGATCGACCTCTTGGATCTGCGCTACTGGGATTTGTTTCGTTACTTCGGCCAAGGCGCGCTGACGCCAAAGCCCTTTCAGGCGCTGGAGCGTGTTGCCGAGGTGAGATCTCTCGATGGGCATGTATTGCGCGTGTTGCCAACTGCGGTCGATTTACTTTCGATGCAGGCGGTGCAGCCTGCGACGTATTATTTGCGAGTGGAAGCAGGGGGACGCATCGTCGGGCGTCCGACACTTTCAGCCAGCTCAGGGGATACTAGTTTCGATGCGGTGGCTTATACTTGGCTCCTTGAGGCGGGCTTTCCGGCTGATTTACAGGCTGGATTTTTTGAGGTTCGGATTTATCCTTAATTGATATCAAGTTAAGCTTATGACTGAAACCAATGCCAATAAGGATGCCGCAATGCTAGATCAGCTGGAAGCTTTGACGCAGTCCTGGGCGGAGCGTCCTTCTTGGGACGCCTATTTTATGGCCACTGCTCTATTGATGGCGTCGCGTTCTAGTTGCGAGCGCTTGAATGTGGGCTGCGTCATTGTGTCAGGCGGCGCACAACGTAATCGAATTGTGGCTGCTGGCTATAATGGCTTTCTGCCGGGGGCCTCACATACCTCACGCATGCGCGATGGGCATGAGCAAGCAACTGTGCATGCAGAGCAGAATGCGATTAGTGATGCGGCGCGAAGAGGGGTCTCTTTGGAAGGCGCAACAATTTATATTACACACTTTCCTTGTATCAACTGTGCCAAAATCTTGGCAGCGGCGGGGATACACTGTATTAAATACCATCGGGATTACCGAAACGATGATCTGGTAAAAGATATTCTCGGTGAGAGTGGAGTCGAATTAGTGCAACTTTAAGTATGGATCGTATGCGGATGAATCGAAGCAGTCATTCAAATGAGCTCGCAGCACACGCGGGTAGCTTATTGCTGGCGCATCCCAGTTTGCTTGATCCTAATTTCCGGCGCAGTGTGATTTTACTGACAGCCTATGGAGAGTCGGAAGGCTCGATCGGCGTGGTTGTGAATCGTCCGATTGGGAAAACGCTGGGTGAATACGATCCGGAACTGAGCACCTCCTTGCTTGCTGATGTGCCACTCTTTATCGGTGGACCCGTTGCACGGGATCAATTGATTTTAGTGGCTTGGAAGTTGTCTGCAGAGGCCGGTGTATTTAAGTTGTATTTTGGAATCGACCACTTGAAAGCGCAGCAAATTTTGCAGGATGATCCCGAATTTCAACTGCGTGGCTATCTGGGCCATGCCGGTTGGAGCGAGGGGCAGTTAGATGCAGAAATTGAGCAAAAATCGTGGGTGGTGTCCGGCTGCCTGCCAGTCTTAGATGGCAAGCCAGAGGAGATTGATTGGCATGAGCTGATTTGCCATGAACGACCTGAACTTCGTTTACTGGCAGACGCCCCCGACGATCCCTCGTTGAATTAAACGATTTACGATTCGGTGAAATAATTAGCCTTTGCCATTGACAGGCGCGAGCGTGGGCCCTTTTTTCTCCCATTCTTCAATTTTTCGCTATGAAAGTCGTATCTTCACTCAAATCACTTAAAGACCGCCACCCTGACTGCCAAGTCGTACGTCGTAAGGGCCGAGTCTACGTAATCTGCAAGTCTAACCCTCGCTTCAAAGCGCGTCAGGGTTAAACTGGGCAAGAAAAACTGCGCCAATCCGCAATAACTTTATTAGAAAGCATTTACCGTGAAAGCTGATCTCCATCCTAAGCTCAATCCTGTCGCTTTTGTCGACGTCTCCACTGGGCACAAGTTCCTGACGCAATCCACCATGCGTGGTAGCAAGACTGAGACAATCGACGGCACTGAATATCAAGTCGTGATCTGCGACATTACTGCGGACTCGCACCCAGCCTTCACGGGTGAGAAGCGTTTCGTCGATACTGCAGGTCGTGTCGAGAAGTTCCAGAACAAGTTCAGCCGTCGCCGCTAGTCGCGCATCGGATCGATTATTTTCTAAGAAGGCCCCACTCTTGCGAGTGGGGCCTTTTTTTTTTTTTGTGTGTGTGTGTGTGTGTGTGTGTGTGTGTGTTGAAATGCGGGGCCTGGCGGGAGCCGGTGTTTGCGTGGGCATCGTATGATCGGCTGCGGCTATCACTGTCGTGCTAGCATTGCACGGGCTTAAGGGGCTTTTCCGCAAATCTACGCAAGTTCGCTGGTCGAGTTGGGCGCTCGCAACCCACTTGCAGTGTCCGTCGCTGCTGGTGGAGATTGTGAACTCAGTCTAGCGACCAGCCTGCTGGCTGGGCTCGGGCCAGGCGACATGCTAATGGGCGACTGTCTTTATGGTGTTGGCTGGTTCTTGCATTAACTCGTAGGCACGAGCCCATGCGGTGCATTTTTACTAAAAGTCTTCCATTCGCAGACAAGTTCTCCTGTTCGGTGACTCGCTGGGAGCACGAAGGCGACTGTCGAGAGCTAAAGCTTGAAATGAAGAAACACAAATACCTCAGTTCCCAACTCTTGGAAACTACTCAGATTGAAATCCTGTCCATGGTCTGGGCCAGTGCGCTTGTTGCGCGCGAGCGGCAACGCATCCACGAAAAAAAGCGCAAGGCAATCGGCTCAGTCCGGAGAAAATGCCCCAGGAAAGTAAGGCAAAGCGTCAGCCATTGGCCCAAAGTCAGGATAAGAAGCGAACCCAGGCAACCAGTTCTAATTACGGTCCTGGAGGGGGCACATTGAATTATGCAATGGCATTGCGACTTGTCGCGCCCGCATTAGCCAAGTCATTTCGAGGTGAGATTATTGGCGTAAAACGTGGCTAGCGACGCTGGCTTGTGCGAAATTGTTGGGTTAATCGTCGTTAGTACAGCGAAAAGTGTGAAAAAAGTGGTACCGTAATACACTGGTTTTTAGCATCTTGTGACTTTAGGGTAAAATAAATGCAATTTTTGATAAAAAGTACTTGAACGTACGAAGTACTTTGCGCACTTTCTGC